>CAYFVU010000031.1:0-2879 GCA_964346645.1 uncultured Spirochaetaceae bacterium
AGGTATCTCGCCCTCCCGCGCGGCAAAGTTGAGGCCGGCCGCCTTCAACCGCTCTATGCGCTCTCGTATCTCCGGACGAGAGAACTCCTCCACGATCGTCTCGGCGGTCTTCTCTCCTATCCCCTTTATCGCCACCAGCGCCTCTGCATCCTCGGAGGCCGCCGTCTCGAGAATCGTGTCTATGCTCCGGTAGCCTGCGCCGATCAGCAGCTCGGTCACGTTCGGCCCGACCTCGGGGATTCCGAGTGCCGGGAGGAGCACCTTGAAGGGGCGCTTTTTGCTCTTCTCCACCCCCTCCTTTATGCGCTCCACCTTCTTCTCTCCGAAGCCGGGGTATTCGAGCAGGCGGTCGTAGTCGACCGTGTAGAGGTCGGGTATGTCCTCTACCATTCCCTCGCGGATCATCAGCTCGACCGTCTCCGGGCCGAGGTTCTCCACATCCATCCGGTTCGAGGAGATGAAGAAGTGGAGCCTGCCCCTCACCTGGTCGGGACAGGATGGATTGCGGCAGAAGTGGTGGGCGCCGTAGGTCTCGAGGACCGAGCCGCAGGATGGGCACTCGTCGGGCATCTTCCAGACCGGATTTCCCTCTTCGTTCTTCTGCACAACTCGCTCGACTGCGGGAATCACATCGCCCCTTCGGCTGATCGCCACCGCATCGCCCACCGAGATCTCGAGCAGCGCCACGTAGTCCTGGTTGTGCAGGGTTACGTTGCTTATGGTCGAGCCGCCGATGGAGACCGGCTCCACCCGAGCCACGGGCGTCACTCTTCCCGTGCGCCCTACCTGCACGTCGATCGAGGTGACGGTGGTCGTGCCCTCGGGAGACTCGAACTTGTAGGCGATCGCCCAGCGCGGGTGGTGACCCGTGTAGCCGAGCTGCTCCCGCACCTCCAACTCGTCTATCTTGACTACGAGCCCGTCGATTTCGTAGTCGAGGCCCTCGCGCTCTGCCGTTCCTCGCTCCAGGTAGGCCTGCAGGTCGTCGAGGCTGCCGTAGGTCCACCCGGAGTGGATACTCTCCACGTACTCCTGCGAGACCCGGCTCGAGAATACGCCGATTCGGTCGCTCACACGGAACCCGAGCTGATTCAAGCGTCCGAGGACCTCCATGTGGCTCAGCCCGGTATCCGCAGAATCGGACGAATCGGAGAAGAAGCCTTCGTAACAGAATATGGTGAGGGGAAAGCGGGCCACCTCGCTGCTCTTTATCCGCCTGAGTGTGCCGGCGGCGAGGTTCCGCGGATTCGCATAGGGACTCTCCATCTCCCTGTTCAGACGTGCGAACTCCGTGAGGGGAAGATAGATCTCACCTCTTACGGCGACGTCGATGGTTTCTGGCAGTCTGAGGGGGACCGCGCCGATGGTCTTCACGTTCGCGGTGATATCGTTGCCGACATAGCCGTTTCCGCGGGTGACCGCCCGTACGAGCACTCCCCCCTCGTAGTAGAGGACGATGGAGACGCCGTCGATCTTCTCCTCCACCACGAAGGAGAGGGGACGGCCGACCTTCTTCGCCGTACGCCGCATCCACGTGTCCACCTCGCCCACCGTGTAGGCCTTGTCGAGGCTGAGGACCGGTATGCTGTGCTCTACCTCGGGAAAAGTTTCGCTGAGATCCGACCCGACTCTCTCGGTGGGAGAGTCGGGAGTCTTGAGGTCGGGAAACTGCTCTTCGAGCTGCTGCAACCGGTCGAAGAGCCGGTCGTACTCCTTGTCGCTGACCGAGGGACGAGCGAGGACAAAGTACTCGTGCTGATATCTTCTCAGCAGCTCGGATATTTCTCTGATCTCCCTCTCCGCTGTCTCTCTATCCATGCGTGATTCTCGGCTCAGTCTCGATTTCCGCGGCGCAGAAATGCATCCCTGTAGCCCCGGGAGGTGAATGAGTAGAGCATCGCACCGCTCTCGTCTTCGTTCAGGGGTCCGACCATTACCTTGTAGGGAAAGGTCTCACCCTTGCCGTTGTAGATGGTCACCGGATAGCGGGGCAGGAGCTTCGCCGCGAGCTCCTTTGCCGTCTTCAGCTCCTGGTAGGCGGCGAGCTGCAGGTAGTAGGAGCTCGAGGTGAGCTTTTCCGTGAGCTTCGCCTCGGCGGCGAGATCCTCACCGAAGGGGCGCTCTCGCCGACGGGACTCTTTGGCCGCCCGTTCCGCCTCCGGCTCCTGCTCCGGGGTCTTGTCGGGACCGGCTTCGGGAGGCCGCTCTTCTGCGGGTGTGAGGGCGAGCTCCGCTCCCTCTGGAATATCTCCGGGCTCTTCTGCCTGCTGCTCGGCCGGCTCTTCGGCCGGAGCTTCGGCCATATCCTTCGTCTCTTGCGCCTCCTCGGCTTCTTCGTCGCGCTCCTCTTCACGGAGCCTCGGCGTGTGGAGAGTCGTCACCTGAAAGTCCTCCTCCTTCGGCGAAACCTTCGCCAACTCGGCTCGAGACTTCTCGGCCTCCGGCAGACGGGGCTGAGCGGCGGCAAAGGCCTCTATGTCGGACAGCGGATACTCGTCATCATAGGCGAGTGAAGCCTGCGGCCCCTTACGCTCGCCGATCTCCTCCGGCGGCAACGGTGCCTGCGGGCTGTAGCTGGTGTCGCGCTCCTGCACGAAGAGAGGTGCCACCGCGCTCCCGAGAGGTCCCTTCGCCGGCTCTTTTTCTTCGGGTAGGCTTACCTTCTCGGGCCTGTCGTCTCGACGCACATCGGGTTCGGGGAGCTCAGGCACCGGCGCGGCGAGAGCCGCGATCTCTGGGCGTGTTATGTCGGCCTCGGGGCCCGCAGCCGCACCGGCCTCTCTACTCGCCGCGGCCGCCTTCGGCGACTCCGGTGTGGGAGGAGAGACTTCCGGCCCCTCCTCATCCGTAGCGGCCTCACGCACACGGGTGGCCTCCGG
>CAYFVU010000031.1:2979-29848 GCA_964346645.1 uncultured Spirochaetaceae bacterium
CTCTGCTTCCTCTGCTTCCTCATCTTTCAGGTAGTCTTCGAGCACCGCGAGGCCCTCGGAGTCATCGACCGCTCCGGTCCCCGTGACCGCCGCGGAGGGATTTCGGTCCGGATCGGGAGAGAAGGCCCGTTCCTGGGCAAAATCGCCGGTAACCATCCCGTCCTTCTCCTTCGCAGGAGAGACGGTTCCCCTCACGACTTCGTCTTCACGAATGCCGAGCGCCTCGCCCGCCTCGGGCGACACGAGCATGAAGAGCTGCGGATCGTCGAGGCGTTCGACTACCCGTACCTCTACGGTCTTCCCCGTCTCGGTGTTGGTCACCTTTACCTTGGTATCCTGCGAAAAGGCGTTGCTTGCCGCGTAGAGTCCCGTGCGGGGAAGCATGCCGTAGGGGCTTATGGAGATTCCCCCCTCCCAGTAGGTTTCCTGGGCAGACAGCGATATCCCCGAAAAGATAATCGACGCAAAGAGCAGCGCCGTTACGAAGAGCAGGAGTCGCGGCCTGCGCCGCGCTCCGAGAATCGTGTCCGCGCCGTCCATACCCCCGTTCCGGGGACTACGCTGCGAACTCCGATGAGATCCGGTTCCTATGGTAATTCTTTTACTCATACTTCTCTCCCTCTTCTATTTTCGGGCAATAGGAGGAGGTGATTAAGAAATGATTTCGTTTTTCCTCTTCCGTTGCTGCTCTCCGTTATCAGAACTTTCCGAGGGCCCCGCCGGCCACTGCCTCTCCTAATCGCTTCATCATCTCCTCGTTGTCGAGCTTCTCGCGATCGCCCACCTCGGAGAGCGCCACACGGCCTTCGGCCAACAGATTGCCGCTCTCGAGCTCATAGAACTTGTAGGAGGCTGACCGGGGAATCGGCTCCTCCTCGTCGTCGTTGAACTTCATCCCGATCTCGAGGAGGAGGTTCGCTCCGCCGGACTTGGCTACTCTTACCGAGAACCTCTCGGCAAAGTCCTCCGGCTCCTCTTTTCCCTCGGCCATCTCGGGAAAGGCGTTGAAGACGATGTGTCCGGCCTCGAAGAAGGCGCTCATCACCCCGTCTTCGAGAAAGCCTCTGGACATTTTCACATCACCCTTGCCCCCGGCCTCTTCGGTGTAGACCATGACGGTGTCGGCTCCCAAGGGAGCGATCGCGAATGCGAGACCTGCGAACAGCGCGAGTGCAGGAAGTAATTGCTGTTTCATATACGGCTCCTTGTCTTTCTCCATTTTCACTATCGGAACATTCGAGAGGGGGATAAAATGCAAATATGAACGGTGAACCTTGCAGAAGGCCGTGTTACATGATAGTTTTCTCTTAGACCGTGAGAATCACCACATGGAATATTTTGCACTACAAGTATGGACGCGTGAAGAGGAGAGGTACCTCAAACTTGCCGAAAATTACCTCGACATCAACAACCCCGGGTGGAGAAACTGGGCGAAGTTCCTGTGGCCCCGCAGGAAGCTCAACATTCGACGACGGGGCAAGACAAGAGAGGAGCTCGCGCCCATCTTCCCGAGCTATCTCTTCCTCCAGACCGAAGAGATTCCCCCGGAGATGTACTGGACCCTCAAAAGGACCTCCGGTTTCATCCGTTTTCTCAAGAGCAATCAGAGTATCGAGCCCCTCAGGGGGCATGAGCGAAAACTACTCCTCCACTTCCTCCAATTCGGCGAAGTGGTGGAGAAATCAAGAGTCACTTTCGACGAGAACAGCCGTATTCAGGTGATCGACGGCCCGATGAAAGGCATGGAGGGCCGGGTGGTGAAGGTCGACAAACGTAAAAAACGTGCGAAAATCGAGCTCTCTTTCTACGAGGACGCATTTCTCATCGATTTCGGTTTCGAATTCTTAGAGAAGATTCAAGACGAGAACAGCGAGACATGATTCAGGAAAAACGGAGCAACATCTACATCATCGGCGCCGGTTTCGCGGGCAGAGAGATCGCGAGCGAGATCTCCTCTAAGGGCATCCTGGGCCATGTAGTGGCCTTCGTGGACGACGATCCCGAGAAGATCGGCACGACGATACAAGGTATACCGGTCCTCGGTCCCGTAACCTCCATCCCCTCGCTCCTAAAGGAGATCCCCGCAGACGAAGCCCTTATCGCCATACCCGCCGCCACGGGAAACCAGCTCCGCCGCATCTACGCGGTCCTCAGCCAGACCGGCCTCAAACGAATCCGCATTCTCCCCAAGCTTAGCCAGATCATCGATGGCGACGCCCACCTCATCCAGACGAGGGAGATCTCCGCCGGGGACATCCTCGGACGGGACCAGGTGGCGATAAGCCTGCGCGAGAGCCTCGACTACCTCAGGGGCAAGAGGGTCCTGATAACCGGCGCCGGCGGAAGCATCGGCAGCGAGCTCGCCCGTCAGCTTCTCTCCGGCGGGGCGGAGCGGCTCTACCTCTTCGACCATGGGGAGAACAACCTCTACGAGATAGAGAAGGAGCTGCGTATCCTCCAGGAGGAGGGGGTCGGCGAAAAGGCAACCATTGTGCCGATAATCGGCGAAATGCAGGATCCCGCCTACATGGAGTTTATCCTCAAACGGCTGAAGGCCGACGCCATCTTCCACTGTGCCGCATACAAGCACGTACCGCTGCTCGAGGAGAATCCGATAGAGGCGATCAAGAACAACGTTTTCGGCACGAGAAACGTCATACGCGCCGCCCGAACGGCAGGCGTACCCCGCTTGGTATTCGTTTCGACCGACAAGGCGGTCGATCCGGTCAGCATCTACGGGGCGAGCAAGACGATAGCCGAGGAGCTCGTTCTCGCCTCGAACGGCAAATCCGGAGACTACATGGTCGTTCGCTTCGGGAACGTGATCGCCTCGAGGGGCAGCATCGTTCCACTCTTTACCAAGCAGATCCAGAAGGGCGGTCCGGTAACGGTAACCCATCCCGAGGCGACGCGCTTCTTCATGACCATACCCGAGGCCTCGAGCCTGGTCCTGAAGGCCGGCGGGGTAGGCAAAGGCGGCGAGGTCTACATCCTCGACATGGGCGAGCCCATCTCGATAAAGGAGCTGGCCGAACAGATGATCCGTTTCTACGGATTTTCCCCCCAGGAGGAGATCGCCATCAAGTACACCGGTCTGAGAAAGGGCGAGAAGATAAGCGAGTCCCTCTGGAGGAAGGGCGAGCGGCTCGAGGAGACCGAGCACGAAAAGATCAACCGACTGCGGGACCGCCGCAAGACCGACGGCGACCTGGAGAGGCTTATCGAGGATCTCGCACCCATCTGCTTCTTCGATCCGGAGCAGCCCGAGATCTACCGCAGCAAGACCCGGCTGAGGAGTGTGCTCAACGCCTACATTCCCACCGTCGAGAGGTTGGAACATGAGCCGGAGTACTGACTTCATCCCCTTCGCCCGTCCCTCGGTCGGAGAGGAGGAGGAGCAGGCGGTACTCTCGGTCTTGCGCAGCGGCTGGCTCACGACGGCGGGAGAGGCGCAGCAGTTCGAACGCGAGTTCGCCGAGCGGGTCGGCACCGCCTACGCACTGGCGGTCAACTCCGCAACCGCCGGCCTTCACCTGAGCCTCGAGGCCCTCGGCATCGGTCCCGGCGACAGCGTCCTCACCACCCCCTACACCTTCACCGCCACCGCAGAGGTGGCGCGCTATCTCGGCGCAGAGGTACGCTTCGCCGACATAGAGGAGGAGAGCCTGACCATCGACCCGCGGGAGGTCGAGCGAATTCTCTCGAGATCGACGAAGGCCAAAACGGCAGGGCCCGACCGCCTTCGCTCCGGCGCGGGCGACCGAGACGCCGGCAAGGGCCTTAGACGCACCGGCGCAGGCGAAACGTCGGCGTTGTTGCCCGTCCACCTCGGCGGACGTCCCTGCAAAATGAACGAGCTCGCCGAAATTTCCGAAGACTACGGCATACCGGTCGTCGAGGATGCGGCACACGCCTTTCCGGTCACCTGGGGAGACCGCTACCTCGGTACGATAGGCAAGACGGGGGTCTACTCCTTCTACGCAACAAAGACCATCACCACCGGCGAAGGGGGGATGGTGGCGACGGACGACGAGGAAGTAGCCCGCAGAATTCGCAGCATGCGGCTGCACGGTATCGACCGCGAGGTCTGGAACCGTTACACCGACCGGGGAGCCCACTGGAGCTACGATGTAGTAGCGCCCGGCTACAAGTACAACCTCCCCGACATGGCCGCTGCGGTCGGAAGGATACAGCTACGGAGGGCCGACGAGTTTCTCCGTCGCAGAAGGGAAATCGCCCGTCGGTACCGCGAGGCCTTTGCCGAGCTCGACTTTCTCCGGATGCCGGCGGAGCCGGAACAAACCGGCACAGCGATGTCCACGCGGCCCCGCCCCGCCCACGCATGGCACCTCTTTATCCTCCGCATCGTGGAAGAGCGCCTCGATATTGGCCGCGACCGCTTCATCGAGCTCCTCGCCGAATCGGGGATAGGCGCGTCGGTCCACTACATACCCCTCCACCTCATGAGCTACTATAAGAAGACCTACGGCTTCCGGCCGGAGGACTTTCCCGTTTCGCTCCGCGTCTATCGAAGTGCGGTGAGCCTCCCCATCTACCCCGCCCTCACCGAGGAGCAGGTGGAGAGGATCATCTCTGTGGTAAGGCGAATCGGAGAGGAGCACTACCGGAGGATGAGCAGATGAGCAGCGACCCTCCCTTTATAGACGAGATCTCGAAACCGGACATGCTTCACCTCGAGATTCTGAGGTCGTCCATACCCCGCGGCAGCATCGAGTCGGTAAAGATCGACGCGCTTCCCGACGGCTGCTTCGTCCTGCGCGAGGCGGACATCGCATGGAAACGGAATCTGGAGGTCTTCGGTGAGAAGATGCCGCTGCTCAGCGATTCCGCGGTCCATTACGAAGGCCAGCCCCTCATGCTGATCGCAGCGCCGAAGCGCGAACAACTCCCCGTGTGCCGAAGTTCCGTCCACATAGAATACCGGACCGACTACTCCCTCCTCGCCTTCGAGCCATACGGGGAGGAGCAGATAGCCGACACGGTAGTTTTCGAGAAGGGGAACGTCTACCTCAGCACAGACTCCCGGTATCAGATCATCGAGGCGGAGTACCACACCACGCCGGAGTCACACATCACCAGGGCACCGCTCGGCGCCCTCGCCTACGAGGAGGAGCGTCAGCTGGTCATCCACCTCCCCACCCACTGGCCCCACCACGCCAGGGACACGGTGGCGGATGCGCTGGGAATCCGGAAACAGCAGGTAAAGATCGTCCAATGCGCCGCCTCGCCCGCCTACGGCGAGAAGGTGCTCTTTCCCTCGCAGCTCGCCGTCTTCGCCGCCATGGCTGCGGTGGAGGGAGAGCGCCCGGCAAAGATCCTCCTCTCCCCGAGCGAAACGCTCGAGTACACGACCCGAAAGGTGCCGATGCGGATGAAGCGGACCTCCACCCTAGATCCGGAGGGACGAGTGGACACCGAGAAGGTGGAGATCCTCTTCGACGTGGGGGCCTTCCCCCTCTTTACACGTGAGCTTCTCACCAGGGCAGCAATCTCCGCGGCGGGATACTACTCGATTCCCAACATCAGGGTGGAAGCCAAGGCGATAATCACCAGCACGCCGCCGAAGAACCTCTACCGAGGTCTTGGTCTCAGCCAGAGTCTCTTCGCGACGGAGACCCACTTCTCCCGCCTCGCCGAGCTCGCCCAGCACAACCCGGGCGAGTGGAAGATGGAGTACGCCGAGACGAGGAGCCTGCCGACCGGTGCGCGTCCGAAGCAGATCCCCCTCAGAAGGCTCATCGCCCAGGTAATGCAGAACTCCGATTTCCACCGGAAGCACTCAGCCTACGAGCAGATAAAGAAGCGCCGCAGCAGCGTGAAGGCGGCCCGGCGCTACCTCAGGGGCATAGGGATAAGCTCGGGCTTTACCGGAAACGGCTTTACCCTCAAGGCGAAGACTCTCGGCAACTGGAATATCAGAGTGCGGCTGGACAAAAAGGACCAGCTGACCATCTACTGCGGAGACTTGACGGTGCCCGAGACCATAAAGCGGATCTGGCGCGAGCGGGCCAAGATCATTCTCGGCATCCCTCCGGAGAACGTAGAGGTGGCGAGCGGGGACACCGACAGCCTTCCCGACTCCGGCCCCATGATGCTCTCGACGGCAACGAGCGTCTTCACCAACCTCGTAGACCGCTGCTGCCGGCAGATCCGTAAACAGCGCTTCCACAATCCGTTGCCGCTGGAGGTAAAGAGGGGCATCGGCAGTCTGAAGAAGAGCAGCTGGAACGAGGAGACGCTGCACGGCAATCCCTTCCCGAGCTACTCCTGGGGGGCGGTGGTCGTCGAGATGGAGCTCGACGTCCTCACCCTCATACCCGAAGTACGGGGCATATGGAGCGTCTTCGACGCGGGAAAGGTATACCACAACGAGTATGCGGTCTCGATAGCCGAGAGCAGCATCTACGAGGCCCTCGCCTGGTCGATGGGAGAGCAGAAGCTCACCCCTCGCTACTACCAGGAGTACTCTCTGGAGGCGAACGAGCAGCTCTCTCTCAGATTGCCTCCGGTGGAAGTCGACTTCTTCGACAGTGATAGAGGGCTGCCGGGCGGCATCACCCCGCTCGCCGAAGCGCTCGTCCCCTCGGCCTTCATTTCCGCACTCTGTCAGGCCACCGGAGCCTACTTCGACCGGCTCCCGATAACTCCCGAGCTGATACAGAGCTACTTGGAGGAACGATGAAGATTTCCTTTACCCTCAACGGAAGAGACGTGGCGGTAGACTCCGATCCCTCGCTCCGCCTCGTAGACTTGCTGCACGACAGCCTTTCGGTCACAAGCCTCCATCCGGCCTGCTACAAAGGGCAGTGCGGCAACTGCGCCATCCTCTTCAACGGCAAGCTCATCTATTCATGCCTCATGCCGGCCTTCGCAGCCGAGGGCTCGTTTGTTCACACCTACGAGGGGATCAGCAGCTCCACCGGCTTCGAAGACATTTTGAAGGGGCTCGAAGAGACCGATGCCCGGCCTTGCAGCTACTGTTTCGCATCCAAGGTCATCATAATCCAGTCGATTCTCGAGAACACCCTCGCCCCCACCCTCGAGTACATCTACGAGGCCTTTTCGGGAACCTACTGTCCCTGCACCAACTTCAACAAGATTGCGCAGGGGGTACGCATGGCCGCGGAGTTCAGGAGGGAGAGGAGCGACAATGGCTAAGGGCATGGATCGGTTCACCAACGTCTTTCGTCCCACTTCGCTCGGAGACCTGCTGAAGGTCTACCAGGAGTACCCCGACGCCCTCCTTGTGGCCGGCTCGAGCGCCATCGCCCGCGAACAGCGGGGAAGAAACTTTCAGCTGCCGCAGAAGGTCATCCACCTCATCCACGTACCGGAGCTGAACCGGATAAGCCGCAGCGAACGCTACCTGGAGATCGGCGCCTGCGTATCGGTAGACCGCATCCTCAAGGTGGGAAAGCACGTCCTGCCCAAGGCGCTCGACCACGCCCTCAGGAAGTCCGGCCACCCCGCCATCCACAACGTGGCGACCCTCGGCGGCAACGTCGCCCATCCGAACCGCCGTCTCAACAGCTACGGCATCCTGACCCTCCTCGACACACGGGTCGAGCTTCGCCACGCCGGCGGCTCGCGTTGGATAGCGGTGCCCCGTCTCTTCTCCAAGACCGGCGCCCCGGCGCTCGAACCCGGCGAGCTGATCACCCGCTTTCGGATTCCCTTCGTCGATTGGAATCTGCAGTTCTTCCAGAAGATCGGCGATCCCTTCACATCACCAAAGCGGGCGCTGACCTTCAGCGCCCTGACCGAGGTGCGCAAGGGGGAGATAAGCGACTTCCGCATCGCCGTGACCTTCCTCGGCAAGTCGATACTCCGGAATCTCAACCTCGAGGCCCTGGTGACGGGCAAGAAGGTTCCTCTAACCGAACGCGTTAGGGGAGAGGCACGCGAGTTGCTGCGCACCTCCTTGATGGACATGCCCGGAGAGGTTACGCTCTTTCAGAAGCAGAGAGCCTTGCGCCTCTTCCAGTGGTATCTCAGTGCACTTCACGAGCCCGAATCCGAGCTTGCAACATAGCTCCTCATTCGGTATATTCGAGTCTAGGAGCCCGTACATGTCCGATTTCGTCCATCTCCACAACCATACCGATTACTCGCTCCTCGACGGAGCGGCGCACATAGACAGACTCGTCACACAGGCCGCCGAGCTCGGCATGCAGCACCTCGCCATCACCGATCACGGCAACATGTTCGGGGTGTTGAAGTTCTACAAGACCTGCTGGAAGCACGAGATAAAGCCGATCATCGGCTGCGAGTTCTACCTCTCGCCCGAGTCCAGGTTCGAGAAGAAGGGGACCGAGCAGGGCAACCGCTACTACCACCTGGTCCTCCTGGCCAAGAATCACCAGGGCTATATGAATCTCATCCAGCTCTCCTCTCGGGCCTACACCGAGGGCTTCTACTACAAGCCGCGGATCGACAACGAGCTGCTCGAGAGCTACCACGAGGGCCTCATCGCCTCGAGCGCCTGTCTCGCCGGCGAGATTCCGCAGCTCATCCTCGACAACCGAGAGGAGGATGCCGAGAAGCGGGCGCTGCAGCTGCGCGACCTCTTCGGCGAGGGCAACTTCTACCTCGAGCTGCAGGACCACGGCATTCCCGAGCAGAAGACCGTAAACGCAAAGCTCAAGGAGATGTCTCGACGAACCGGCATCCCCCTCATCGCCACCAACGACATCCACTACATACACCGGGAGGACGCGCAGGCACAGGACGCCCTCATCTGCATCGGCACCAACAAGAAGCTCCACGAGGAGAAACGGCTCAAGTTCGATTCCGACCAGTTCTATCTCAAGTCACCGGAGGAGATGAAGTCACTCTTCGCCGACACGCCGGAAGCGATTGCCAACACCCTCGAGCTCGCCGAGAAATGCAAGCTCGAGATAGAGCTGCCGGGGCCTCAGCTTCCCCATTACGAGATCCCTAAGGAGTTCGGCAGCCTCGAGGAGTACCTCGAATCGCTGACGATGGAGGGTCTCGCCCAGCGCTACAGCCCCGTCACCGAAGAGATCTACCAGCGGGCGCGCAAGGAGCTGGACATCATCAACTCCATGGGCTTTCCCGGCTACTTCCTGATCGTCTGGGACTTTATCGACTACGCGAAGAAGCAGGACATTCCCGTCGGACCGGGTCGCGGCTCGGGAGCCGGCTCCATCGTCGCCTACGCCCTGGGGATCACCGACATCGACCCGCTCAAGTACAACCTCCTCTTCGAGCGCTTCCTCAACCCCGAGCGTATCTCCATGCCCGACTTCGACGTCGACTTCTGCTTCGAACGGCGCCAGGAGGTCATCGACTACGTAACCGAGAAATACGGCAAGGACAAGGTGGGACAGATCATCACCTTCGGAACGCTCAAGGCCAAGGCGGTACTGAAGGATGTAGCCCGTGTCATGGACCTTCCCTTCGCCGAGTCGGACAAGATATCCAAGCTCGTCCCCGACGGGCCCAAGACCACTCTCGAGGACGCCTTCGCGGCCGAGCCGAAGCTCAAGCAGATCGAGGCGCAGGGAGGAAAGTACGCCCAGCTCATGGCCACCGCCCGGACACTAGAGGGGCTCAGCCGCCACGCCTCCACCCACGCGGCGGGAGTCGTCATCGGCCGGAAGCCGCTGACCGAGTACGTCCCCCTCTACGTGGATCCGAAGACCGGCTCGGTCTCCACCCAGTACACGATGGACCAGCTCGAGGAGTGCGGCCTCGTAAAAATGGACTTCCTCGGACTCAAGACCCTCACCCTGATCAAGAACACCGAAGACCTCATCCGCAGCCGCATACCGGAGTTCGACATAGAGCAAATCGCCGAGGACGATGCGGCCACCTTCGAGCTGCTCGGCGAAGGACGCAGCACCTGCGTCTTCCAGTTCGAGAGTTCGGGAATGCAGGGCATCCTCAAGCAGGCCAAACCGGAGTCCATCGAAGAGCTGATCGCCCTGAACGCCCTCTACCGGCCCGGACCGATGCAGTACATCCCCCAGTTCATCGAGTCGAAGCACGGCCGGACCAAGATCACCTATCCCGACCCGAGCCTCGAGGAGATCCTCAAGCCGACCTACGGCGTCATCGTCTACCAGGAGCAGGTGATGCAGGTGGCGCAGATAATCGGCGGCTTCTCCCTCGGCAAAGCGGACCTGCTGCGCCGCGCCATGGGAAAGAAAAAAGAAAAAGAGATGGAGAAGATGAAGTTGGAGTTCATCGAAGGAGCGGTGGCCAAGGGTCACAGCAAGGAGCACGCCTCCGAGCTCTTCGAGATGCTCAAACCCTTTGCAGGCTACGGCTTCAACAAGTCCCACGCCGCAGCCTACTCCATTCTCGCCTACAAGACCGCCTACCTCAAGGCCAACCACCCCGCCGAGTTCATGGCGGCCAATCTCACCAACGAGATCAACAACCCAGACAAGCTGAGCCAGTACATAGGCGAGACGAAGAGCTTGGGAATCGAGATCCTGCCGCCGGATATCAACCTATCAGAGAGGGAGTTCTCCGTCTCCAAGGGCAAGGTGGTCTACGGCCTCGTCGGTATAAAGAACGTCGGCAGGGGAGCGGTAGACGAGATCCTGCGGGCACGCAGGGAGCAGGGCGAGTACGGCTCCTTCATGGACTTCCTCGACAAGATCGACCTCCGCGCGGTCAATAAAAAGGTGATCGAGACGCTCATCCAGTGCGGAGCCTTCGACTCCCTCGGCGAGAAACGGGCCACGCTCCAGGAGAACCTCGAAGCAGCGGTCGAGTTCATCGGCCGCAAGAAGGAGCAGGAGAAGTACGGCCAGACATCCCTCTTCGACGCCCAACCGCAGGAGGAGCTCGCCGCATTCGAGCCGGTGCCGGCCGAGGAGGAGTGGCCCCTCGCCCAGCGCCTGCAAATCGAAAAACAGCTGCTCGGCTTCTACGTCTCCGGCCACCCCCTCGACAGCTACCGTAAGCTCTGGGAGAAGGCGGTCCACATAGACCTCTCCAAGCCGGACCGATTCGTCCACGACAACAAGTACTCGCTGCTCGGCATCGTCGTCTCGGTCCGCTCCATACAGACGAAGAGGGGCAGGCCAATGGCATTTCTGCAGATCGAGGACTACAACGGGCTCATCGAGTTGGTCATCTTCTCCGACCTCTGGGAGCAGTACCGGGAGAAGCTGGAGGTGGACTCGATTATGGGCTTTACCGGCCGAATGGACAGCTCCCGGGGCGATCCCAAACTGGTGGTCGAGTCGATCCACCGCCCCGACGAGCTGAAGGAGATCGAGACGAAGGAGATCCACATCCGCCTCTCGCCGGGCCGCCACACCGAGGAGGAGCTCTACAATCTGCGCTCCTACCTCTTCGACCACAAGGGACCCTGCAGCCTCTACGTACACCTGAACGGGCACAACGGCTCGGACGAAACCATCATCAAGGCCTCGGGCCAAATAACCCTCTCCGGTTCGCGGGAGGTCATAGAGCAACTGAAGGACACCCCGTCTATCGAGGATGTTTGGACGGCCTGAGGCGTGTGAGCCGTGGCGCCGGCACTCAGAACATGAATCGGCCCATGTGGTCGAAAGGAGAGTAAAGGAAGAGTTATGATTACTACTGTTTCGCGCTTTCTCGCAACCGTCGTTTCCATCTACATGCTCGTGATATTCATCCGCATCGTGCTGACCTGGTTCAGCGGCGTGGACTACGGGAGGGCCTACCACTTTCTGGCAAAGCTCACCGATCCGTACCTGAACTACTTCCGGCGCTTCCGCTTCCTGAAGGTGGGGACCGTCGACTTCTCGCCGATCGCGGGGCTGATCTTCCTCGTCATCATCCTCAATATTCTCAACACCCTCGCCGCCTACGGAAAGATCACCGTGGGAATCATCCTCGCGATCACGGTACAGGCGCTCTGGTCGGCAGTCTCCTTCCTGCTGACCCTCTTCATCATCCTGATCGTCATCCGCTTCGTCGCCTGGCTGATGAGGGCGAATACCGTACATCCCTTCATCCGTACCGTGGACATGTTGATAACCCCATACCTCAACTGGATGCACCGGACCTTCTTTGGGAAGCGCTTCCTCACCTATCAGACCGGCCTGGCTATCGGCGGTGCGGGACTGATCGTCGTCTCTATACTCGGCGGCTATGTAATGGGACAGCTCACCGTTCTGCTGCAGGGGCTCCCCTTCTAAGGCGGGTATGTACCTCGGGGAGCTCTCATATTCCATAACCGATCTAAGGGGAGTCGGGAAGGCGACGGCTTCGCAGTTGGCGGAGACCGGCATTACCCGCGTCTCCGACCTCCTCTCTCGCCCCCCGCGCAGCTACCGCGACCTCAGCCGCCCCGTCCCCCTCGAGGAGGGCTACGACGGTAAGCTGGTGAACACCGTGGTCGAGGTAGTGGCTCACGACTACTTCGGCAGGGGCTACAAGAAGGTGCTGAAGGTCTATGTGAAAGACGAGACCGCTACCGCCGCCCTCCTCTGCTTCAACCGAAACTTTCTCGCGAAAGTGCTGAAGATCGGACAGAAGTTCTACCTCTACGGGACCTTCTCCTACGGCTACGGAGAGCTGCAGTCCGGCAGCTTCGAGACCGAGCCCTACGACACCGCGGCCCCGAAGTTCGGGAGCATCGAGCCGATCTATCCTCTCACCGGAAACGTTACTCAGCCGCTGCTCAGGAAGGCGGTGGCCGACGCCCTGCAACGCTACGGCAAGTGGGTGGAGAACGAGCTGCCGCGAGATCTGATAGAGAGCCACGGCCTGATGCACAAGGCCGAGGCGCTGCAGAAGATCCACTTTCCCGAGTCCGGCGACCAGATAGAAGAGGCGAGAGGCAGCCTCGCCTTCGAGGAGCTCTTTCACTTCCAGCTGACCGCCGCCCGCAAGAGGGAGCGGCGTCAGGGTCATCTCGGAGGCTCGGGCGCCGGCTCGGGCAGCAGCCCGGCCGGACCGCTTCCCACCGGTCTCCTCGAGCGAGCCCGGCGGAGCCTGCCTTTCGAGCTCACCGAAGATCAGGGTCGGGTCATAGAGGAGATCCACGGGGGGCTCTCCGCCGCCAAACCGATGGCGCGGCTCCTGCAGGGCGACGTAGGATCGGGAAAGACCCTCGTGGCGCTTCTCTCGGCCCTCTCTGTGGTCGAGACCGGAGCTCAGGTTGCCTTTCTCGCACCGACCGAGCTTCTCGCCCGCCAGCATGGGGAGAATGCCGCGGCTCTTCTCGAACCCCTCGGCATCTCCGTTGCCCTGCTCCACGGCGGCTTGAAACGCCGGCACAAACGGCCCCTTCTCTCGGCCCTCGAATCGGGAGAAGTCCGGTTCGTCGTCGGCACCCACGCCCTCTTTACCGAGGAGGTGCGCTTCTGTGACCTGCGTTTCGTGATCATCGATGAGCAGCACAAGTTCGGGGTACAGCAGCGGGCCCGGATGATGGCGAAGGGAAAGACACCGGACCTGCTCCTCATGACCGCCACGCCCATTCCGCGAACCCTCACCCTCACCTTCTTCGGCGATCTCGACGTCTCCACCATCCGCAGCATGCCGCCGGGACGCAAACCGGTGGTCACCCACCTCGCCCGGGCCGCCAATGAGCGAAAGGTCTACGAGGCGGTGAGGAAGGAGCTCGAGCGCGGCATGCAGGCCTACTTCGTATACCCGAGAATCGGGGAGGAGACCGCCGGGAGCAACGGGAGCAACGGCGGAGCAGGAGTCACCGGCGAGCTCAAGGACGCCGAGGCGATGGGGCGCTACCTGCGGGAGGAGTTCTTTCCCGAACAGCGTGTAGAGGTGATCCACAGCCGCGTACCGGAGGAGGAGAAGAGCGAGAGGATGAAGGCCTTCGTGGAGGGGGAAGCCTCGGTCCTCGTAGCGACGAGCGTGGTCGAAGTCGGCGTCGACGTCCCGAAGGCGACCTGCATGGTCGTAGAGCACGCCGAGCGCTTCGGCCTAGCGGGGCTCCACCAGCTGCGCGGCCGAGTGGGACGGAGCAGCCGCCAGTCCTACGCCTTTCTCGTCTACAGCGACGAGCTGACCGAAGAGGGCAAGCAGCGCCTCATGGTAATGAAGCGCAGCTCGGACGGATTCGAGATCGCCGAGGAGGATCTGAAACTGAGGGGCCCCGGTGAGCCGACGGGAACCAGACAGTCGGGCTACCTCAGGCTCAACTTCGCAGATCTCAGCCGCGATCTCGCGCTGCTCGAAGAGGCACGCCGGGAGGCTTTCGCGGTGGCAACGGAGGATCCGGGCCTCCTCGAACCCCGGCATGCGAGCCTCAGAGAGGTCTTCAATCGCTGCCCGCCCTTCTCGGAAGAGCTCTTTTTAGGTGGTTAGGAGGTCACGATGAGGATTACAGGAGGCAAATACTCGGGACGCCGCGTGGAGTGCCCTAAAGGGGTCATCAGACCCGCGATGGACCGTATGAGAGAGTCGATGTTCTCCATCCTCGGCGACCTGAGCGGCTGCTCGTTCCTCGATCTCTTCGCCGGATCCGGTGTGGTGGGCATAGAGGCGGCGAGCCGAGGCGCCTCGCCCGTCAGCCTCGTAGAGAAGGACAGGCGCAAGCGTCAGGTCATCCTCAAGAACATATCCATCGTGGAGAGCGAAATTCGGCTCCACACGATGCCGGCCGAGCGTTTTTCCTCTACCGCAGGGCCCTATGACATCGTCTATCTCGACCCTCCCTTCAAATACCGGGAGAAGACACGGCTGATCTCCCTCGTACAGGAACACGGTCTTCTCGAGGAGGATGGGAGCTGCCTCATCCATCATCCGAGCCAAGAGAAGGAGTGGCCGGAGCACATCGGCGAGCTCGAGTGCTACGACCTGCGCAGCTACGGCGGCTCAACCCTCCGCTTCTTCCGTTTCGCCGGCGAGTGAGTTCGACTCGGCCCCTTTCCTCAGCCGGAGCTATTCGCTATAATCTCTCACAGCGCCGCGGCGTGATTCGTGAGCTGACGCGAAAGGCACAGCAGACCGACGCGCAGCAGAGAGCTTCGGCCGGTTCTGCGGCCGGAGTTATGGATTCACGTCGGCGGAGAAGGAGCATACGCGTGAAGGACATGAAGAAACGCTACCTGCAAGTTCCCCAGGGCACCGAGGGAGTACATCTCGAAGAGGCCTATCGCCACAGGCAGATCACCTCCGAAGTCTTCAAGCTCTTTACCCTGTGGGGCTATTTACCGGTGCAGACGCCGGTCTTCGACTTCTACGATATCTACCGCCCCCTCCTGAAGGGGAGCAGCCGGGACATCTACCGCCTCGTCGACAGGGAGGGTGACCTGCTGCTGCTGCGGTCCGACATCACCCTCTTTCTGGCCAAGCAGATGGGCCTCTGGCTCCGCGAGGAGGATCTTCCCACGCGGGTCTGCTACGGCGACACCATTTTGCGCCACCAGAATCCCGAAGATATCTCGAAGAACGAGTTCTTCCAGATGGGCGCAGAGCTCATCGGCAAGGCCGGCTCGGAAGCTGACCTGGAGATCCTCCTCCTCCTGCAGAAGACTTTTCTGCAGATGGGCCTCAAGCCGGCCATTCACATCGGCTCCCATCGTTTTCTGCTCTCGAGCCTCTCCGATCTCTCGGCCGATGCATTCGAGACCGTTGTGGAGAAAATCGGAAAGCGTGATTTCGACGGACTTGCCGAGCTACTCGGCGCATACTTCTCGCCCCGGAGGGTGGAGCTGCTCGGTTCGATACTCTCCTTTATCGGCGAGCGCGGGGAGTTCGCAGCCTTCCTCGCCGAGTGCGAGGATACCCTCTACAACGAGGAGTTAGAGGACCTCCGCTACCTCCACCATCTGGCCGGCAAACTCGAGGAGGCGGGCTACGGCGACAACGTACGCATCGATCTCTCCGAGATCGGCGGTCAGCCTTACTACACCGGCATCGTCTTCCGTGCCTACCTGCCCGGGCTCGACTCCGAGGTGGCCTCCGGCGGCCGCTACGACAAACTGCTCTCCTCCTTCGGCTTCGACTGCCCATCGGTGGGCTTCTCCTTCATGCAGAGGAAGATCGAGCACCTCGTCGAAGAGAGCTTCGGCCTGCCCGAGCAGATGGAGCAGATTGAGGAGAAAGACTTTATATCCGCATTCCGCAAGGCGGAGGAGCTGCGCAGCGAGGGGAGGATCGCACTGCTATGACCGACATCTACGACACGGGTCCGCTGACCCTCGCCTTGCCGAAGGGCCGCCTTTTCGAACAGGTACAAGAGCACTTTGCCGCGCACGGACTCACCTTCCGCTTCGAGAAGCGAAAGCTCGTGGCACACGAGGAGTCGGGGCTCCTCGACATCTTCCTGGTGAAGAACTCCGACCTTCCCACCTACGTCCACCACGGCATCGCCGGGCTCGGCATATCGGGAGAAGACGTGCTCTACGAGTCTGCCCTCCCCTTCTTCAAGCTCACCCGCTTCGACTTCGGGGGCACGAAGATGTGCCTGGCAGCGAAGAAGGGCCGAAACGGGGGGGAGTTCGGCCGCACGCTGACCATCGCCACCAAGTTCCCCCGCTTTACCCGCAGCTTCTTCCACGAGCGGAACGTGCCGGTGCAGATCATCAAGCTCAACGGCTCGGTGGAGCTCGCTCCGATTCTGGGACTCGCCCCCTATATCGTCGACTTGGTGGAGACGGGAAACACCCTACGGGCGAACGACCTGGAGGTTCTCGAGACCCTCGGGGAGATCGGCGTATACCTCATCGCCAATCCCTCGTACTACAAGCTCCGCTACCGGGCCGTGAGGAAGCTCCTCGAGCGGCTCGAAACCCTCGAAACCCTCGAAACCGAAGATTCGCCGGAGAAGTCCGACGGAGAGGAGGCATAGATTGAGTAAAGAGGCGAATGGGCGTCCGGTATCGGAATCGCGGGAGACGAAGGAGACGAAGATCCGCATCGACCTCGACATGAGCGCACGGGGCGTCTCGGTATCCACGGGCCTGCCCTTCTTCGATCACCTGCTCTCTGCGATGGCCTATCACGGCCGATTTGCCCTTACCGTCGAGGCGGAGGGAGACATCGAGGTCGACCCGCACCACCTGGTCGAAGACACGGGTCTGGTGCTCGGAAGTGCGCTGGCAGCAACGGTAGAACGGTACGGGGCGGTACTAAGGTTCGGCCACGCGGTAGTGCCGATGGACGACGCCCTGTCCGAGGCGACCGTAGATGCGGGTGGACGTGCCTACCTGGTCTACTCTGCAGAATACCCGCAGGAGTACTGCGGTAACTTCTCCACCACCCTCATCCGCGAGTTTCTCCTCGCCCTCAGCAAAGCGGCAAGGATCAACCTACACGCCCTGTGCCGATACGGAGAGAACAGCCACCACATGGCCGAGGCTCTTTTCAAGGCCCTGGGGAGGACGTTATCATCATCTTACACGCTCAACGAGAGTGGCGAGGACGTATCCACTAAAGGCGTGGTGGAAAACTAGGCCGAAAATTTAACTTAGGATATTGGTAACATACACAATTCCCTATTGCGAAGCGATTGCTTTTTGAGTATATTGATAGAAGGGCGTGCATTGTATATATGAAAAAAGATGATGCGTTAAAGAAGATGCCGACTGAGGGCTTCTTAAAAGTAAGTCCTCAAAAGAGGAAGGGTTTTTCTCCGCAGCAGAAAACAGCATTGAACCGTAAGGGAAACGAACTGTTCAACGGCGGAGATATAGAGACCGCGAAGAAGATCTTCCTCAGTACAGGATACTCCTACGGTATTGAGCGCATCGGCGATTATTATAGAAAGAAGGGAGACCCGTACGAAGCTCTCCGCCTGTATTGGCTCGCCCCGTCGAATAAGAAGAAACAGCAGCTTGTGGATGAGATGACACAAGTAATTCGTACGTGGCTTTCTGAGGAAGGACAAAGTGATTATGACCGATAGTGAAAACGGTGAATTACAAGAAGAAGAGAAAAGCCAGACTATGCCCGAGGGGCTGACCGAGGAGCAGCTGAACGAGATCTCGGAGCTCTCCAAACGCGGTTACCAGCTACTTAAGGAGAACCTCACCGCCGATGCCGAGCAGTGTTTCCGGCAGATCCTAGAACTCGACGAGATAAACAACTATGCGCTCGTAGGACTCGGAGATGCCGCCAGAAAGCGCGGCGAGTACCGTAAGGCGATCGCCTTCTACCAGCAGTGCCTCGAAAATCACGAAGGAAACAACTACGCGCTGTTCGGACTCGCGGACTGCTACAAGGCCCTCAACAGATACAACGATGCCATCAAGATATGGGAGCAGTACCTGCAATATGACGACAACAACGTCACGGTACTCACCCGTGTTGCCGATGCATATCGCAAGGTAAAGGATTTCCGCAGATCAAAGGAGATCTACCTCAAAGTGCTCGAGATCGAGCCTGACAACCCCTATGCCCTCATCGGGCTGGGCCACCTCCACTACGACTTCAAGGAGTACGAGGACGCCCTCTCCTACTGGGAGCGGATGCTGGAGGTCAAGAAGGACAACGTGGACATCCGGGTGCTCACCAGCCTCGGTAACTGCCATCGCAAGCTCAAGACTTACGAACAGGGGCTGAAGTACTTCATCCAGGCCCTCGAGCTCGAGCCGAACAACTTCTACGCCCTCTTCGGTCTAGCCGACTGCTACCGCGGACTCAACCGCCACGAAGAGTCGCTCGAGTACTGGCACAAGATTCTCAAGCTCGATCCGAACAACAAGGTCATCCTGACCCGCGCCGGCGACGCCTACAGGCAGATGGGCGATCTGGACGACGCCGAGCACTACTACCACTCCGCCCTCAACATCGAGTTCGACATGTACGCCATCCTCGGTCTTGCGCTCATCAACAAGGCGCGCGGTAACTACGAGGACGCCATTGAGAGCCTCTACAGCCTCATGCGCAACGACCCGAAGAACCACAGACTCTACACCGAGATCGCCGAGTGCTACCTCGCCCTCGGCAACAGGCACCGTGCCGCCGAGGTGCTCGGCGAGTTCCAGAAGCTCGGCATTCGCAACAGCTACGTCTCCAAGCTCCTGCAGAGGATACAGTCCGGCAGAGGCGTATGAGCACCGAAGAAGGTGCGGAAGATTTGCTCCGCAGCAACGGTGAGGCCGAGATAGATTCACGCCGCGAGCACTCACTCTTCGGCTACACGCCCGAGGAGCTCGTTGCCGTCCTCGGATTGGAGAAGAGGTTTCGCGGTCAGCAGCTCTTTTTATGGATGCACCGCGACGGTGCCACCGGCTTCGATGAGATGAGTAATCTACCTGCGACCCTCCGCCGCGAGCTCGCCGAGCGCTTCGACGCCCCCTACTCCACCCGCATCGGCCGCAGCAGCCCCGACGATGACGGAACCGTAAAAATCGCGGTGGTGTCCTCCGACGGAGCCGTCGTCGAGAGCGTGCTTCTCGAGGACAATCAGGGACGAAAAACCGCCTGTCTATCGAGCCAGGTCGGCTGCGCCCTGGGTTGCCGCTTCTGCCGCACCGCGCAGATGGGCTTCATACGCAACCTCAGCGCAGGCGAAATAGTGGAACAACTCTACCACCTCCGAAACGCCTATGGAAAGATCGACAACGTCGTCTTCATGGGCATGGGCGAACCGCTCACCAACCTCGAAGAGCTGCGGCGGGCCATAGCCCTGATGCAGCACTCCGATGGGCTCGGGATGAGCCTACGCCGTATAACCGTCTCTACCTCCGGGCTCACTGACGCCATACACGACATGGCGGAGAACGGCCCTCCGGTACGGCTGGCCCTCTCGCTGATCACCACCGACCAGGGCCTGCGCGAAGAGCTGATGCCGATCGCGAAGAACAATCCTCTGCCGGAGCTGAAGAGGGCCCTCGAAGCCTACCGCAACAGTCACAAGCGGAGGATTACCCTCGAATACGTGGTCATGGGGGGTGTGAACGCCTCTCCCGAGGACGCGGAGGGGCTCGCGGCATTTGCAAAGCCGCTGCGGGCTCAGGTCAACATCATTCCGTGGAATCCGGTACCGGAGCTCGACTTCGCAGAGCCGTCGAGAGACGAGGTAAAGAGCTTTATCGCGATGCTCGAAGAGCGGGGCGTGACGATCTCCCAGCGCTACACCCGCGGCCGAGGGGTAAACGGCGCCTGCGGCCAACTCGCCGTGGGGCTGCACGACAAGGGGTCGATCTAACATCGCGAAAGAGTCGATGTCACAATGCTCGAGCGCCGCGATCTCATTACTATCTGTACATCTACCTATTCCAGAACCGCCCGGATTCTTCGCACTCCCGCCGAGGAGGACTGCTCCTTCTTGATTTTGAACCTTCCGAGCTGTCCGGTGCGCTCCACGTGGGGCCCGCCGCAGACCTCCTTTGAGAAGTCGCCTATGGCGTAGACCTTCACCTGCTCGCCGTACTTGGCATCGAAGAAGGCCTTCGCACCCTCATCCTTCGCCTCCTCGAGCGTCATCGTCTTCATCTGAACGGGGAGGTCCCGCTCTATCTGCTCGTTCACTATATCCTCGACCTCTTCTATCTGTTCGGGGCTCATCTTGTCCGAATGGACGAAGTCGAAGCGCAGCCGCTCGGGAGTAATGTTGCTTCCCATCTGCTTGACGTGATCGCCGAGGACCTCTTTCAGCGCTTCGTGGAGCAGGTGCGTCGCGGTGTGGAGCTTGGTGGTGTACTCCGATTGATCGGCGAGGCCGCCCTTGAAGGTCTTCTCCGCGCCCTTCTTCGAGAGCTCCTGGTGCTTCTCGAAGGCCTTCTGAAAGCCCTCACGGTCTACGGTAAGGCCGTGCTCCGAGGCGAGCTCCTCGGTTATCTCGAGGGGAAAGCCGTAGGTGTCGTAGAGCTTGAAGGCTACCCGTCCCGGGATGACCTTCTGCGCGTTCTTGAGAAAGTTCGGCAGCATCTTCTCGAACTCGTGCTCGCCCTTCTGCAGCGTCGAGAAGAAGCGCTCCTGCTCCGAGTCGAGCTCGCTGAGAACGAAGTCGCGGTTCCGCTCCAGCACCGGATAGGGCTCAGCGTACATGTCGAGGACGATTTGTGCGAGCTCTCCGAGAAAGTTGCGTTCGAGGCCGAGCTTGCGGCCGTGACGGACCGCCCGACGAATCAGACGCCGGAGAATGTAGCCCTGCTGCACGTTCGAGGGCTTTACCCCCTGTTCGTCGCCGAGGATAAAGACCGCCGTCTTTACGTGGTCGCAGATGATCCGGATGGATGCGTCCCGGTCCTCGTTCTCGTGGTACTTTGCGCCGGTGATTTTCTCTATGTGAGAGATGATCGGTATAAATATCTCGATGTCGTATACCGAGGCCTTGCCCTGCAGGATGGCGGCGGTCCGCTCTATGCCCATACCGGTGTCGACGCATTTGCGCGCGAGGGGCTCGAAGGTCCCGTCATCCTTCTTGTTGTACTGCATGAAGACATCGTTCCAGACCTCGAAGTACTTGCCGCAGGAGCAGCCCGGCTTGCAGTCCGGACCGCACTTCTCCTTGCCGGTGTCGATGAACATCTCGGAGTCGGGCCCGCAGGGGCCGGTCTTGCCCGCCGGTCCCCACCAGTTGTCGGTACGGGGCAGGTAGAAGATCCTGTCCTCGGGAATGCCGAGATCCTTCCACACACCCGCCGACTCGTGATCTGGCGGAACCTCCTCTTCTCCCTCGAATACGGTCACGCTCAGCTTATCCGGAGGAATGCCGAGCCACTTGTCGTTGGTGAGGAACTCGTAGCTCATCCGGATCGCCTCGTCCTTGAAGTAGTCTCCGAGCGACCAGTTACCGAGCATCTCGAAGAATGTGAGGTGACTCGTGTCGCCTACCGAATCGATGTCGCCGGTGCGGATGCACTTCTGATAGTTCACCAGTCTGTCGCCGGCCGGGTGCTCCTGGCCGAGGAGGTATGGCACCAGGGGGTGCATACCGGCGGTGGTAAAGAGGACGGTCGGGTCGTTCTCCGGGATGAGGGACTTACCGGAGATTTGCGCGTGGTTCTTCTCGAGGAAGAAATCGATATACTTCTGTCGCAGTTCGTCGGCGGTCAATGAATTCATGGAATCGATAGTAGAAAGGAGCGGAGGAAATGTCAATAGAATAATTACTGTCGCTGCACATAGGAGGCAGCCCGGAGCTCAGAAGTCTTCGAGGTCCGGGTGAGAGCCGCCCTCGGCGAATTCGTGAAAGAAGTAGACGAGACCTCCGCTGCGATTGACACGCAGCTCGGCGTAGCCTTTGTCCACGAGGGTATCGAGGCCCTTCTTCGCCTCGTCGAGGCTGCAGTCCCCCTCGAGCGCCACATCGGGGGGCGTAGCAACACCGCCGTTCTGCTTGGCGGTACGGAGGATCACCTTCTCGATCGAGTCCTTTCGCCCCCGCTTGCCGCCGGAATTGCCGGCTCCCTGACCTCCGCCGTTCCGCACCGTCGAGTCTCCGCCGACATCACGCAGAGATCGGTTCCAGAGGGCATTGCGGTATTCGAGACGCACGTTCGCCTCGCGCACCTGGATGGGCAGGGTTATGAGATCGTATACCGAGCCTATGCCGAAAAGGCCTCCTGTCAGCAGGAATATGAGTCCGGTGCCGATTTTTCCCAAGTAAAAACGGTGAAATCCGAGTACCCCGAAACCCGAGATGAGCCACAAGAGGTACGCAACGCCGATCGAATACACTACACTAACTCCTCTTCGCCTTATTGTAACGATAGTCCCGATACTCATGACCGAGAGCAGCGGCACCGCTTCAGACCAACTCGTCGGTCCGCAGGACGATCTCTCCGCTCTCGATCTTCTCCCGCAGATAGTCGATGAACTCCTTCATCGGCTCATCCACCTCCGACCTTCTCATCTCGCCGAGATGCTCGCGCTCATAGGCGATGAACTCACGCCGCCGTGTGGATATGTTCTCATGGATACGCTGTTCGACCTCGGAGGAGGCCCCCTTGAGGATGACGGCGAGCTCCCGATCCTCCCAGCTCCGCAGCACCTTCTGCAGGTCGGCATCGGGAATGTCGTTGACGATTTCGATGCTGTAGAGCTTGTCCCTGATGTGCTCGGCGAGATCCCCGTACCTCTCTCTGAGCGTCTCGAGAATCCTCCCACCCTCGGAGAGAGGCATGTGCTTGAGGATTTCGGCAAGCACCTCCTGGCCATCCACCTCCTCGGTCACGACCTTGCCCTGGGTGCGGTAGCGCTCCTTCAGCTTCTCCTCGACGGTAGTCAGCGCCTCGGGAGAAACCCGCCCGAGGTTCGCCATCCGCTTCACCACCTGAATTTGGAAGTCGGGGGGAAAAGACTCGAGCACCTCCGAAGATTTCTTCGGCGGCAGGTGAGAGAGCACCAAGGTCACCACGTGGGGGGACTCCTTGCGCAGCAGCATCATGATCTGCTGGTAGTCGAGCTCTGCGAGGAAGGCGAAGGGCTTCTCCTCTCCGGTGGGCCTCACGCGCTTGAGTACCTTGTCGGCCTCCTCATCCCCGAGACTCTCCCTCAGGATCTCCCGGGCGACGCTGTAGCCGCCGTGGATGCCGGTAACCTTCTTGGTGAGGGTCCCGAACTCCTGCAGCAGTTTCTCGGCTTCGGGCTTCTCGATCTTCTTGATCTTGGCGATCTCCTTGGTGACCTCTTCCACCTCGCGTTGCGAGAGATGCCTGAGCACCTCCGCCGCCCGCTCCTTGCCGAGCAGGAGCAGCAGCTTGGCCGCCTTTCTCGAACCGGAACCGGTCTTGAGGAAGCCCGAAAAGGGGCTCCGGCCCTGATCGGCCTCAATGTCTCCGCCTTCGGGGGAGGAGTGGCGGCCTGTCTCCCCCGTATTCTGCGGCGTACCGGCTCGGTCTTCCGGACTGCTGGACCAGGAGTTCTTCGTAGTCGTCTCTTCTTGCTCTACCTTCTCTGTGAAATCGGCGTCGTGGCGCTTCAGCCACTGGGGGAGAGGTTCGAAGCCGTTGTCGTTTCCCTCTTTATCTGTATTGGATTTATATGCATCGGAGGCCTGTTTTCGGCGATTCATGTAGCTATAGTAACAACACGATGCCGCTGCGGTCAATCTATTCGGTTGCCCATCCTAAAGAAAAGCACTCGAGCAGGAACTCCCTTGGATTCAATTCGCCTCGGGTCTTGACAAAAAATTCATAAATCGGTACTGTTGCCAGCGTTATGCCGCTGTAGCTCAGTCGGTAGAGCAGGGGACTGAAAATCCCCGTGTCAACAGTTCGATTCTGTTCGGCGGCACCTATTAGGGCCTTCTCGTAGAGAGAAGGCCCTTTTATTTTTTTAGTGGATCAAATCTTGCATCGGGAGTAGAATCCCTCGCCCATCGAATGAGAAAACAGGATATGCGTGGCTCTATCAGTAGGAATATTCACACATAAATGTAGTAATGAGAGCTACCTCAGAGTCAAATGCAAGATTTGATCCACTAAACAACCATTCATCTTTGCGCTCAGCAGCCGCAGTTCTGCCGCACCATGTCGTAGGGATACGGGGCGGATATCGTACTCACTGCGTTCAGGCGGTCGAGCTGATTCTTCGAAAGGCTCCAGCCCTCGGAGCCCAGGTTGTCCTGCAGGTGCTCGAGTTTGCGCGCCCCGAGGATCGGAGAGGTCACGTCGCAGTTCTGCAGCAGCCAGTTGAGGGAGATCTGCGCGGGGCTGCGCCCCGTCTCCTTCGCGATCTGCAGAAGCACGTCGATGATTCCCCAGGTGTGCTCGGTGTTGAAGTTCCTCCAAGCCTCGAACCAGCCCTCCTGTTCCGCTGTTTTTACGCGACTTCCCTCGGGAGGAGCTTCCATGTCGCGGGTGTAGCGGCCGGAGAGCCATCCTCCGAGCAGGGGTCCCCATACCATGAAACCGAGTCCCTCGCGACGGCAGAGCGGCAGCAGCTCCCACTCGGTCGACCGGGTGAGCAGGTTGTACTTGCCCTGCAGCGAGATGAATGGAGCCCATCCCCTGCCCCTGCTGATGTCGAGGGCCTTCTGCAGCATCGAGGGAGTAAAATTGCTCGCGCCGATGTAGCGGACCTTTCCCCTCTCCACGAGATCGTTGAGGGTAGAGAGGGTCTCCTCGAGGGGGGTGACCGGATCCTCGCAGTGAACCTGGTAGAGGTCGATGTAGTCGGTCTGCAGCCGCCGCAGGCTGGCATCGATTTGCTGAAGTATGTGCTTTCTGCCGAGTCCGTGCTCGTTCGGACCGTCTCCCATCGAAAAGCGTACCTTCGTCGCCACTACGTAGTCGTCCCGACTGCGGTTCGCGAGCCACTTTCCCACGATCTCCTCGGATGTGCCCTTCGAGTAGACGTTTGCCGTGTCGATGAAGTTGCCGCCCTTCCCCGCAAAATCGTCGAGCATGTGGTAGCTGTCCTTCTCCGAGGTTTCGCGCCCGAAGGTCATCGCTCCCATGCAGAGTCTGCTGACGGAGAGTCCGGAATTACCGAGATTTTGATATTCCATTTTTATCCTCCATACCTCAGATCGGAATCCGATAGCCGATGCCCGCCTCCACCTTGAAGAATCCGAGCATCGCCCCCATCGAGGTGAGTATGAGGGTCTCGAGAAAGTTGTCCCCCTCGATTATGGGGGAGTCGGTGGCGATGACATCCACGTTGCCGCCGAAGACCAGCCAGCCTGGACCGGTCTTGATCTTAGGATACATCCCCGTAGAGAGGTATATGGGCGGTTCCTTCGACGAGGGACGTGCAAGCAACTCATTCGACTGTTTTATCTGTATCGATACACCGAGATTGACGTAGAGCCACCACAACTCGAAGGTACCGTAGGGTGCTATATAGGCGTCCCCGTACCGCGTTCCCCAAAAGGTCTTCAGCCCACCCCCGAAACCGAAAAAGGAGGGATTGTACAGAAGAGTTACATCGGGGGTAATATAGGTGGCAACCACCGAACCGGCTATACCTACCTTCGTCTGAAGGCGGAAAGAATCATCATCCTGTGCCCACAGCATAGACGCACAAAGAAGCCCGAGAAGAATACTCATCAGCACCATTCTCTTCATACCTCACCTCCAGCAGCCCGTCTCTACCCTCCAGCATATCCCTTTTGGGAGAGATTTCAAGGGTACTGCAATGATATACATCCCGACTCAGAGACTTCCCTCTAAGAACTGCGCTCGGAGGCCGGGATCGAACTTCTCGATTGCATAGCGGAGCATGGTCCGCGGCAACTGCCTATACCTGTGGAGCAGAAAGTTGTATTCGACATCGAAGTCCCGCTTTCCGATTTCCCGCAGCATCCAGCCGACGGCCTTGTGTATGAGGTCGTGGGGATGGGTAAGAAGCGCCTCGGCGAGGATGAGGGTCTCGTCGTAGCGTCCCTTTCTGATGAAGTAGTGGGTTGCAATGACCGCAGTGCGTTGACGCCACAGGTCCGGAGAATCGACGAGCTCGAAGAGGAGGTCGGTGTTACCGCCGTACAATTGGGGTCCGAGAATTTTGGGGGCCGATGAGTCGACGAGATCCCAGTTGTTGACGCAGGAGAGGTTACGCAGGTAGCAATCGGCGATGCACGAGCGCATCTCGTCGTCGCCCCGCTCATACTTGTACACGAGCATGAAGAGTGCAGTCAACCTGATCTCGTGAAAGTTGCTGTGGAGGAGCTGCTCGATCTCCTCTATCTCGAGCTGCGATGCATAGCGCTTTGCCGTCTTTCTCTGATCGGGCACCCGTATACCGAGGAACCGGTCTCCCTCACCATAACCGCCGGGCACCGCATTGAAGTAAGAGACCGACTTCTCTTCCCGCTCGGGATCGGCCAAAGCTTCGAGCTCTCTTTTCAGTTCTTCCGCAGACATTTTACCGCCTTCTCACCGTTTTTTGGGAAACACTACCGTAAAGACGGTACCCCCATTGATTTCCACGGAGAGCGTCCCCATCAACTGCTTGGCAAGGACTTCTACGAGCCACATACCGAGTGTGTCTGCATCCTTTCTCTCCAACTCATCACAGA
>CAYFVU010000031.1:29948-32056 GCA_964346645.1 uncultured Spirochaetaceae bacterium
GCGAAGGCGCCGGAGCTCTCTTTCAAAGACGCTGTTCTTCTCCATCTCCTCGTTCAAACGGCGAACGAGCTCCTTCTTCGGCAACGACTCTATGTTCATATTCTCAATTATAGGTGGGTACTGCTTATACACGCAATACACGTGTAGAATAATCGTTTTCGATGAGCTCAGCCCCGCCTGCTCACCGCCGCTTGTGCAGCGACTCGACGATGGTGACGGTCTCGGGAGGACAGCCCGCAATCTCGGTCACGCGGGGAACTCGCCAGACGCTCCTCTGCGAGTCGCTCTCGAAGCGCTTGAGGACCTTCCCTGCCCTTTGCACTGCGCAGTCGCCTACGGCGATGATCTTTCCGTTTCTTCCGCGTTTACCTCCGGCCCCCGCGCCGCTGGAAAGTTCCCCGGGGAGCTCACCCCGCTTCCCGTTGATGATGTACTGATCGCGGGAGAGTTCACCGCGTTCGTTGAGTCTCTTCAGGGCGAAGACGAGGTTAGCCCGGCAGGTGCAGCAACTCCCCTCGGCGCTCACCGTGCAGGGGTAGCGGGATAAGGGATCGGTGTCGGCGTTGAACTGTGTCTGCTGCGTCGGCGAGTTCAGCTCAACGACCCGCGGACGGAACGAGTCGAGGTCGACTCCGCGGTACCCGGCATAGTGTCTCAGGTGGGTAATCTGCTTCGCAGCGAATCCGAGGGTCTTGGCGGCGAAGGTGTCGATTTCGAGTGGGTCCGTGCCGGCGGTCATTATGCCCATCTCTACCGGGCTGCCGCCCATCTCGCTGTTGAGATCGCCGTAGGCCCCGTCTACGATGATGAGATCGGCCGCGACGATCGAGTTGAGCTGGGCGATCGCCTTGTGGAGGTCGACGGAGTGGAAGCGGGGCTTCATCTCCTTCGGCATGAGCCCCTTCAGGTTCTTGAGACTGCAGGTGAGCTTCGTCTCCCCGTGAGCCTTGAGCACCGGCACGTTGATGAGGAAGTCGCACTCCGCGGCGGTACGCGATATCTGCAGCTTGCGAAACGGCCCGCCGACGGCGGTCGAGCGGGATACGAAGGAATCCTTCTCGATATCGAGGAGCCTAATGCCGTATCTGCGGGCGAGCTCGTCGTAGCCGAGCATGTCGAATGCGCGGGAGGCCGAGTGGCCTACCCCGCTCCCGTCGGCCACGGTGATATCGGTAACCCCGCGAGCCTGCAGGCGGCGGACGATCGCCTCGACCACCTCAGGACGGGTGTCGGCGCCTATCCACTGCCGCTTGGCCACCACTAGATTCGGCTTTATAACCACCCTGCTCTGCCGGCCGAGCCCCGCAAGCGGGTCGGCACCGCGTTCCCCAGAGCTTTTTTGTCGTCGTTCGGTTTCCGCCCCGCGGCCCTTGCCCGAAGAGATCGCGCCGTTCGTCGCGCCGGTCGGCGCATCGAGGAGTGCATCCACCGCCTCTTGCGGGTCGCTGCTGTAGTAGACAAAGATCATATGAGCTCTATTCCTTATGCCTTCTCTACTTGCACGCTGTTGCCGGACTCCTTCTTCAACACGGTGGCATCGCCCTTGACCCTGCCGAAAACCTCGACTTCGCTCGCAGCCTTCGGCTTGTTTCCCTCGCTCGCAGGAGTCGGCCCATAGAAGATGCAGAAGCCCTTACCCGGTGGCCAGAAAGCGAGCTCCCCTACCTCAACCTCCTCCTGCTCTTTCTGCAGGTCGTGATCGAGGGGCATGCCGAAGTATATCTCCTCACCCCACCGGTTCGGACTCGCCTCCAGCGGAAGCAAACCGGCGATCTTCCTGCCGAGCTCGGTGTCATAGATCTCGGCCTCAAGCTCTGTTGTTCCAACGGTAATCTTGATATCCATAATCAGCTCCTCTCTGTATATCCTCATAAAAAAGATCTAAGAATAATAGGGGATAGTCAAGGGCCCTTCTGGGAGCACGCAAATGCGAAAATCCTCCCTGCGTTCGCCCCGGCGCAGGTGATCTTCAAGAATACGTTCGACCTCATGCTCCATATCCTCGGCCGGGATCATGAAGGCCCGCTCAATGTCCTCAGTAGCGAGATTCTCGCTGTAGAAGTGGACCCGCACACGGTCGCAGATCTTCGCATGAATCTGTGCCTGCC
>CAYFVU010000032.1:0-31133 GCA_964346645.1 uncultured Spirochaetaceae bacterium
TAGCTCTTCTCGAAGTCCTTGATATCCTTTACCCAGGTGAGAAACTTGTCGGCCTCCCCCTCGTTGCGGTAGGGTCCTATCCGGACACGGTAATAGAGCGTGCCGTCTATCTCCTTGGTCTCGACCCTGCCGGCGAAACCCTTCTCGCCGAGACGTTCCTGCACCCGCTCCGCCCGGGTTTTACTCGTGTAAGATCCGGCCTGAATCCAGTACTCCACCGTGCGAATGGTCTTCTTGGTTCCCGTATACTGCTTCTCGCGTTGTGCAGGCTCGCTCTCCTTCTTAGAGGCGGCGGGTTTGGAGACGCTTTTCGGCTTCTCCTCCACCTCGGGAGCTTTTTCGACCTCTTTACTGCGGCTCGGCTCGGTATCCGCTGTGGAGGCCTCCGCCGCTTTCTCCTTCTCCGCAGCAGGCTCCTCCTCTGCGGGCTTCTCCTCTTCGCCGTTCTCGCCGTAGACTACGACGAAGCCGTCCTCCTCTTCGGAAGGCTTCTTCTCCTCGAGCCCCGGATACTCGTCAGAGGTGCGGACCCATTCGATCGGATCGAAATCGCTTTGCGCTCCTTCGGACTCCATCTCCCCGGAACGCTCTGCATATTCGGGACTCTCCCCCGGATAGAACCAGATAAATCCGGCACCTACCACGACTACGAGGAAAAGGGTCACGGAAAAAATAATCCATAGCAGCTTTTTCTGTTCCATCGTCTACCCTACCGTTTCTCGTTTCACTGAGCAGAATCCGACCCGAAGACCTCGTCTTCGATACGCTCGAGGGTCGATTCTACACTCCTCTCGAGCCGTTTTCGGGACCCGCAGTTCTCTACATTATACATATCGACATCCTCGAGCAGATGTTTAGGAAAGAGTGAGCGCTGTTTACGGAATCGCCGGATCAGAAAACGCAGCGTCGCGCGGTCCCTCCTGCACGCCCGGATGAGGCGCAGAGGCAGGGGGGCCCTCACCCGGATGACCGCATCGCAGAGGCGGTGGAGTCCCATCTGGTAGAGGAGCGCGGCATTTATACAGACCTTCTCTTCAGCCTCTCGGCGCTCCTTCTCTCCCTTCCGCTCTATCCGCTCGGCGACCGATCTCCTCATCTCCGGATGCAGGATCTCCTCGAGTCGTGCCAACTTCTTCCTGTCCGAGAAAACGATCGAACCGAGCCTCCCACGGTCGACCGTACCGTCGGTATCGAGCACTTCCTCGCCGAACTCGGCGGCTACCTTTCCTCTCAGCTTCACCAGGGCCTCGTGACCCACCGCGTCCACATCGATGATCTCCCATCCGCGTACGCGGAGAATCGCCGCAACCTCATCCTTTCCGGCGCAGCATTTTCCGCTCAGTCCGAGCACCATAGCCTCGTGTCCCTCGGACCCTTAGTGAAAGTCGCCCCAGCTCTCGCCGATCTCGACACTCACCTTCAGCGGAACATCGAGACTCACCGCCTGCTCCATCTCTCGAGACACCATCTCGGAGAGCTCCTCCGCACGGTCCTTTGGAGCTTCGAACATCAGCTCGTCGTGTATCTGCAACAGCATCTCCAGAGGGAGCTCCTCTTCCCGGATGCGACGATCGATGTGGAGCATCGCGCTCTTGACGATGTCTGCGGCGCTTCCCTGTATCGGCGTGTTTACGGCGATCCGCTCGGCCCCCTGTTTCTCCGTGCGGTTACTGCTGTTGATGCCGGGGATATAGCGGCGGCGGCCGAACATCGTTTCGGAGTATCCGAGCTTCTCGGTCTTCTTGACCGTGTCGTCGATGAATCGGGCGATTGCGGCATAGCGGTTGAAGTAAGCATTGATGAACTCGTCCGCCCGCGCCCGCGGGATCTCGAGCTCCCTCGAGAGACGAAAGGCGGACATTCCGTACATGACCCCGAAGTTGATGGTCTTCGCGATCCTGCGCTGCTCGGCGTTCACATCCTTTGCATCTACGCCGAAGATCAGCGCACCGGTGCGCCGGTGCACGTCATCCCCCTCTATAAATGCCTGCGTGAGGGCGGAGTCTCCCGAAAGATGGGCGAGAACCACCAGCTCGATCTGGCTGTAGTCGGCGCTTATCAGGAGCTTGCCTTCATCCGGTACGAAAGCGCGTCGTATGCGCCGCCCGGCCTCCTCCCGTATCGGAATGTTCTGCAGGTTCGGATCGCGGCTCGAGAGTCTGCCGGTAGCGGTGCCGGTCTGCAGGAGACGGGTGTGGATCCGGCCGGTTTCGGGGTGGATCAGCTCCGGAAGGGTGTCCACGTAGGTGGACTTGAGCTTAGAGAGGCTCCTGTGCCTGAGCACCAGATCCGGAACTACGTCCTCCTTGGCGAGCTCCTCTAAGACGGAGACGTCGGTGGAGTAGCCGGTCTTGGTCTTCTTGATCGGTTTGAGCTTGCGCTCCTCGAAGAGTATTTTCTGCAGCTGCTGGGTGGAGTTGATGTTGAACTCCCGACCGCACTCCCGGTAGATCTTCTCCTCGATCCCTTCGAGCTCCTCCTCGAGCTCACGGGAGTACTCGTAGAGACGGTCCGGGACCAGCGATATGCCGCGAAGCTCCATGTCCGCGAGTATGGGCACGAGGGGCATCTCTATCTCGTAGAAGAGCCTCTCCTGCCCCTCTTCCTCGATCTTGGCTGCAAAGAGCTCGTAGAAGCGAAGGGTGACATCCGCATCCTCCGCCGCGTACTCGGCGGCGGCCTGCAGCTCGACGTCGGAGAAGGGGCTTCCCTTCGGCACGACCTCCTTGTAGGCGATGGGGCGGTAGCCCATCCACTTCTCGGCGAGCTTGTCCATCCCGTAGGTCGAAGCGGTGGTGTCGATGAGCCAGGCGGCGACCATCGTGTCGAAGTAGAGGTCCCTCGTCTGTATGCCCCAACGGCTGAGGACCTTGTAGTCGTACTTGAAGTTGTGGCCGATCAGGCGCAGAGAATCGTTCTCGAGGAGCGGTCTCAGCGCCTCCTTCAGCTCGGTTTCGGGCAGTAGAGACGTACCTCCGGCGAGGAGCGGGATGTAGCAGCCCTCGCCGGCGGCCACCGATATGGAGAATCCCACCGGCTTAGCGCGCATCTCGTCTATGTTGTCGGTCTCCACGTCGAAGGCAAAGGTTCCGCTCTTCTCGGCGAGCCGTATCCACTTGCGCGCCTCCTCCATGGACTCTACCGCCGTGTACTTTCCGCGCTTCGAGAATGCCGCGGGCACCGCCCCTGCGGAGCCGGAGGAGTGAGCCTCTCCGGCCGCCGGAGCCTCGTCCGCCGGGGCATCGTCTGCTGCTTCTCCCGACTCATCTTTCGGGCCTCCTGCGGCTCCGGAATCGACACCCGCGGCCTTGTGACGCTGGGTGTCGGTCAATTCTGCTCCCTTCGCCTGCTCGGCGAGGCCCTTCGCCCCCTCACGAAGGAAAATGTGCACGGCGGCAGAGGTGTCGAGCTCCTGCAGCGAGAATATCTCCGCATTGCTGTCTATCGCCAGGTCGCGCTTGAGGACGATCAGCTTCTTGCTCAGAAAGGCCGATTTCCTCCCCTCCTCGAGCTTCTTCCTTTCCGACTTCGTGCACTCATCGAGGTGCTCGTATATCCCCTCGAGCGTGTCGTAGGCGGCGAGGAGCTTTACGGCAGTCTTCGGGCCGATCCCCTTCACTCCGGGCACGTTGTCCGCCTGGTCTCCGATGAGAGAGAGATAGTCGACCACCTGGTCCGGTCGTATGTCGAGCTCGTCCTGCACGTCGTCTAGGCCGATTTCGCGGTATTCGCCCTTGTCCGGACGCAGGATCTTTATCCCTTTGTCTACGAGCTGCAAAAGATCTTTGTCGCCGGATATGATGTAGCAGGGCCGCCCGTCCCGACGGCACTCCTCTGCGAGCGTCGCCATGATGTCGTCGGCCTCCATCCCGTCGCGCCGGAGTGTGCCGAGGTTCATCTCAGAGAGGGTCTCCTCTATCAGCGGCACCTGCGCATGAAGGTCGTCAGGCGCCTTTTCCCGGTTCGCCTTGTACTCCTCGTACATCTCGTGGCGGAAGGTCGGCGTGCGCGAATCCATGATGACGGCGAGGTGCCTCGGAGTGTAGCTGTCGAGGAAGGAGAGCAGGGTACGGAAAAAGCCGAAGAAGGCAGAGACGTTCTCTCCCTTCGGGTTCCTCAGCGGACGGTTGATGAAGGCGAAATAGGAGCGGTATATCAGGCTGTATCCGTCGAGCAGATAGAGGGGCTCATCGGAGTTCATGTCGAGCTCTCCCTGTGAATAATTCATCAAGTCTGTCTCACTGTTCTATGTCGATGTGTCTCGGTTCGCCGCCTCGGCGCCCGGCGCCGGAATAGGAGACTCCCGTACGCGCCGAGAAGCGACGAATTTGCTCCATTTGGCTCCTGAATCTTGAGAGCTCGCTGCGGAGCCGCCGCTGATTATTGCGGTTCTTCTCGAGGGCACCGTCGCACTTCTCGGCAAAACGCTCCTCGTAGGCCCATGCACGTTCACGTTCCTCGGCGGAGGTTGGGTCAACCTCGAGCGAGTCCTTCAGAGGCGCAATGACCCTCTGCAGAGACTCGAGCCTTTCGATGAGCTCGGCCTCCATATGCGAGTGAGCGGTGAATTTCTCCATATCCGCGTCGTCTATATCCTTGTGCTGGTGATCCAATACTTCGAGGTAGGTGTCCATCACGCTTTCCCGCTCTTCCATGAAAGACACCAACCTGTGTAGCGCTGAAGAGCTGGTCATCCGGCGATGTTCACCCCGCCGGAGGATTGCTTTCCGTTTCCGTTTTTATTGATTATCTGGTCCCAGGCCTCGCGCAGTTCGGCGAGCTGGCCGCGCACCGACTTGAGGGGTTTGACGTCCTTCTGCATGTTCGCTTCCATCATCTGACGATTGAAGAACATGTAGAGACTGAAGAGACTCTGTGCGATGTCGCCGCCCTTGTCGAAATCGAGAGACACCATGAGCTCGGTGACCATGTCCTGGGCACGCAGAACCGAGTTGTTTACCTTGTCGAACTCCTTGGTGTCGTTTTCGAGCAGAGAAGAGGCATTGTCGAGCTGACGAATCGCTTCATCGTAGAGCATGAGTATGATTTTCCCCTGACTTGCCGTCTTTATGTGAGTCTCTTTGTACGCATTCAGCCTATTTTGCATTTGACGTTCTCCTCCCCTCCCGGTAATAGGTCTACTGTTACTAAATTTCGGCCTCCGGGCCCGTCACCTTTAAAACTATATTCCGAATTGCTGCTGTTTTCAAGCCTTCGCCCCAAAACGGTCGTGAGTATTCCGTTACTTTGCATGGTGAATCAAGCTAGATACCGGGACGATCTCATATCCTTGTGATATGAGTCCGTTTATCAGCAGGTCGAGGAACTGGAAGAGGTAGTCCCCCCTCTTCTTTTCGACCGTTCCCACCCGAATGGGAATGATGGAACCGGGCTTCTTCTTCCGTAAAATCCTCTCGACCAGCTCCCTGCTCGGACGGTACATTCCGTCGCCGCCCTCCGTCTTCGGCACCCAGTCCAGGCTGTCCACGTCTCGGCCCACATAGGTGTAGCTCATCTCCTCGGAGGCGCCGATGATCTCGCTGTTGATGAAGTAGTAGGGGGCGTGCCATAGGAGACTCAACTCCTTGCCCGTCACCTGGAAGTACTCGTCTTCGTTTCGCGCGAGACCTCGCTTTATGAACTCCCTGTCTATGCGGTATCGGGAGTCGGTCATGTTGAAGTAGGCGTAGAAGAGTGAGCCTATCTCGTGGCCCGAACCCGCCAGCTCCTGTGTTGCCTCCGGATTCCTGCGAATGAACTCTCCGTTTACGAAGAAGGTGCATCGCTCGTCGTAGTCGTTCAACGTGGTGAGTATCTGCGTCAGCCCCTCCACCGAATCTATCGCATTGAAGACGAGCGCCACCTCGCGACGGCGTATCCGCGAACCGTGGGTGAAGTTGGTCTCATCTACCGTCTCCTCCTCTTCGGGAAAGGGCTCGTAGGTGAGGGACGGCCGCGGGAAGAGCGGTTCGGTGCCGTAGCCGCGTATGTCGCGGATCATGATGGAATTACGGTAGACTCCGGGCGGATTCGGCTCGATGTAGACCCGGTAGGACTCCGAGGACACCTTCGCCGGCTGCAGTTCGTCGACCGCCTTCTTGCTCCATCCTCCGTTCTCTAGAACAAAGCCGGTGCCGCCGACGGTAGTGTGGACTCGTCCCTCCTCGGTAAAACCGTACTCGCCGGATCTGCTGAGGGCAACCACGCGCCTCTCGCCGGATTCCAGGTCGAATAGCTCCGTGCGGTACTTCCCTGCGACGATGAGTTCCTCGTTGTTCTTCCAAATCGCGTGCAGCGGAGATGGGTGGGACACGTCGTTGATCCTGTTCCAATCCGAGTAGCGCCGAATTTCCACACCTTCGGCGTCCACCACCGCCACCTTCTCCTGATTCTCCGAGAGCACGATGTGGCGGACTCGCTCGCCCTCGATCTTTTCGAAGGAGAGGCGATCCCTGATCTTTCCCGTTTTCCTATCGAAGAGAGAGAGACGGTAGAGACCCGGATCGTCGCGGCCCCCGCGGATACTCCCGGTGAGCACCGTCACGAGATCCGACGAAGACCAGAGGACCTCCTTGATCCTCGTATTCCTCGGCAGATAGAGGTAGGGAAGCGATGCGACATCGCCGGTGGAGAGGTAGTCGTCGCTGCTCAGGAAGTAGAGCAGGAGATTTCTGCCCCCCTTGTTCAACAGTATCTTCTTCCCGTCCGGGGAAACGTAGAAGTCATCGAAGTTGGCGTCGAAATCGAAGGGTATCTTCCCTACGATCTCCCCCGCATCGAGGAGCTCACTGTAGAAGGAGCGGGTAAAAAACTCCGCGCCTCCTATGCGAAAGACGACCGAGTTCCGTATGTAGATGAGGGAGCTGCCGCCGGACCATCCGACATTACGTATGCTCCCTTCGCCGATCCTGCGGAACTTCTCCTCCACCACCTCGTCGCGCTCGAGCTGATCCACCGAGTAGTAGTAGAGGCTTCCCTGTTTTCGGTAAACGAAGTAGCTCGAATCGGGAGACCAGCTGACCGCCGGCTCTTCGTAGGAGAGCCCTACCCCCTCGGAGATGCCCACCTTACGGCCCGAGTCGACGAAGAAGAGAATAAGTTTTCCGTAGGCATGGCTCTGCTTGTCGATATACAGCAAGAAACGTCCGTCGGGGGAGCTCGCCACGGTTCGAATCTTCCCCGTCTCCACCATCTTACCGTTGGAGAAGGAGGGGAAGTGGGGTACCCGCTCGACCTCAGAGAGCTCCCTATCGGAACGGTAGATGCCGAAGCGGTTCTGGATCTGCAGCCGCCCCGAATCCTGCAAATAGTTGATCTTCTCCGGGAAGAAGGTGAGGGGTTCCCTCTCCTTGGTTTCCAAGTCCGCCTCGAAGAGGGTCTTGTAGGAGTCGTAGACCGGACTCTTCGTCTGTGCCGAGAAGAGGAGTCTGTTATCTTCGGAGACCTGCAGTCCTCCGAAACTCACCTGCCCCCAGAGGGGAAACCCGCCCCAGAGTGGCAGACCGCATAGTATTATCCACAGAATAGGTAGAATTCGCCTCATCTTATTCACATCATCGGCATTTTTCTATGAGAATTGAGATTCGATGAAACGGCTCAACTCCGCTTCGAGCTCATCGAGCCGCTTCAGAATCGCGTCGATCCGCTCTCCATCGCGCTCCTCCATCATAAATTCGATCTTTTCAAAGGGATCTTCGATAAAGTGTGAGAATGTGGGGATTTGCTCCGGCTCGCGCTGCCGCACCCCGCCGATGGGGGCACCGCAGCGAGGACACTTCGAGGCACCCGGCGCCACCATCTTTCCACACTGTGCACAGAGGAGCGTCTTCTTCATGCTAAGAAGTATATTCGCTCGAAGTGATTCTATCAACTCCGACAATTCCATTTTCTCGAGTCGACGAGCTCAGGATTCGAGGCGGTGGTTAAGCCCGTCGTAGGCGGGGTGAACCCCCTCGGGCAGTGCCGCCTCCAGCTCCCGATAGCTCACCTCGTGACACAGATGGGTAAAGTAGGCGGTGTGCGCCCCGATCCTGCGGACCGCCTCCAACGCCTCCTCCACATTGAAGTGGGTAGGATGAGGACGAAAACGGAGGGCGTCGATGACCACTACCTCGACCCCCGAGAGCAGCCCGTAGCTCGGTTCGGGTATCTCGCTGCAGTCGGTCAGATAGGCGAAGGAGCCGGCCCGATATCCAAGAATAGGGAGCTCGCCGTGGAAGAGCGGTATCGGCACCACCTCTGTCGCTTCCCCTCCACCCCCCGGGTAAATCGTGACCGGCGAGTCGATCCGCTCGAGCATGAGCCGGGGCTTACCGCCGCCGATTTGACTGTGACGAAAAATGTAGGAGAAACGCTCCTCGATCTCGCAGAGCGTCGCATCGCTGCCGTAGACGGGTATCTGTCTGTGGTGGGTCAGAGGGCGCAGATCGTCGATGCCGTGGACGTGGTCGGCGTGGGCGTGAGTCAGGAAGACCGCATCTATATACCGTATTCCGGCGGCCAGCGCCTGCAGCCGGAACTCGGTCGAGGTGTCGAAGAGAATCGACACCTCGCCGCTGCGCAGCCACACCGAGGCTCTGCTGCGCCTGTCACGCGGATCGTCGGAGCTGCAGACGGGGCAGCTGCAGCCGACCACCGGTACCCCTGTTGATGTGCCGCTGCCGAGGATAGTGAACTCCACTGCTCTCTCACTTCCTCTCAGAGGAGCTCAGTTGCGAGCTCGGCGAGAAGGCTCCTCTCGGAGTGCTCGAGCGCCACATGGCCGAAGATCGTCTGCCCCTTGAACGCCTCTACCAAATAGGTGAGGCCGTTGGAGTTCGCGTCGAGATACGGGCTGTCGATCTGATACGGATCGCCGGTGAGCACCACCTTGGTGTCGTCCCCCGCCCGGCTGACGATCGTCTTTATTTCGTGGGGCGAGAGGTTCTGCGCCTCGTCGATGATGATGTACTGGTTCGGCAGCGAGCGGCCGCGTATGTAGGTAATAGCCTCGAGCTCCACCATCTTGTTGTTGAGGATAGAGTCGATGCTCTTGAGGTTCGGCCGCTTGTGCACCGAGAGGATGTATTCTAGATTGTCGAAGAGGGGCTGCATCCAGTGAGAGAGCTTCTCCTCCTTGGCACCGGGCAGATACCCAATGTCCTTCCCGAGCGGAATGACCGGACGGCTGACCAGCACCCGGGAGTAGGCACCGTCGTCGAAGACCTTCTTCAGCCCCGCCGCGAGGGCGAGCAGCGTCTTACCGGTTCCCGCCTTTCCCACGAGGGTCACGAGGGAGATCGACTCGTCGAGCAGGAGATCGAGGGCCATCCGCTGCTGCAGGTTGAGCGGCCGGATGCCGCTGACGCTGCCGGGTAGCGGATAGACGAGCTCCAGATCCCTCGTGTCTCCGTTGTAGCGTCCGACTTTCGGCTCCTCGTGGTCCTTCTCGCGTAAGATCACGTACTCGTTCGCATTCAGCTGATCGCGCCAGCTTACCCGCTCCTCCTGCTCCAGCTCGTCGTAGGTGCCGGCGGAGACGTCCTGGCTGCGAAAGCCCTGGTAGAGCTTGTTTATGTTGACCTTCTGCTTCTCATAGTCCACCGCCTTGATACCGAGGGCCGTCGCCTTGACTCTGGCGTTTATATCCTTCGAGACGAAGAATACTGTCCGCCCCTCCTTCTGCAGCGTAAGCGCGGTCAGGAGAATCTTGTTGTCCGGCTTGTCGGCAACGAGATCGACGGGCAAATCCTTGTCGTAGGTGAGAATGACGCGGAGTATCGAGCCGTTGTCCATCTTCACACCGTGGTGGATATCTCCGTGCTTGGACAACTCATCGAGAAAGCGTATGGCGTGCCGTGCATTGCGGCCCCGCTCGTCGCTGTAGGTCTTCAGCTTGTCGAGCTCTTCGAGCACCCACAGGGGCACCACCACCTCGTTGTCGCGAAACGAGATGATCGCGTCGGGCTTGTGAATAAACACATTGGTATCAATGACAAAAACCTTGTTATCGTCCATATCTCCTCTATTCTAATAGAGTCTGCGACGAACATAAAGAGACCGGGCATGGAAAAGAGGCATCGGCCCCAAAGGAAACCGATGCCCCATATTCAATCATGCTGCGCTTCGTTTGATGCTCAGCGAAGTAATCTCGTAGAGTAATCCGAGGCCTACTTCCTGTAGATCGGCCGCGGCGTGTAGTGGGTGTGCAGCAGCTGGTGCGCCTTCTCGCCCAGCGGCTCGCCGAGAAACTCCTTGTAGAGCTCCTGAATCTCCGGGTTCTGATAGCTCGCACGGACCTCCGACTTCTCGTCGTCCACGTAGATACCGGCAATTCTCTTCTGCCGGATCTCGTCGGTGGTTCCGTAGGGCTGACCACCGCCGGCTATACAGCCACCTCGGCATGCCATGACCTCGATGAAGTGATAGGGAGGCTCCTCGCCGGCCTCGCGAGCCTGCTGTACCTCGCGCAGGATCGAGCCTACGTTGGCCATTCCGTGGGCGACTGCTACCCGGTACTTCTTGCCCTGTATCTCTACCTCGCCCTTGCGGATACCGTCCATGCCGCGGACCTCGTCTATCTGCATGTTCGGCAGATCCTCTCCGGTGATCACGTAGTGGGCGGTTCTCAGGGCCGCCTCCATGACGCCCCCGGTGTTCCCGAAGATCGTTCCGGCGCCGGAGTACTTGCCGATGGGGCTGTCCGCTTCCTCGTCGGGGAGGGTGTTGAAGTCTATTCCGGAGGAGCGGATGAGCCTGGCCAGCTCACGGGTGGTGAGCACCACGTCCACATCCTGCTCGCCGGAGGAGTACATCTTCTCGCTGCGGTCCTTCTCGTACTTCTTGGCGGTGCAGGGCATGATGGCCGCCGAGACGAGCTCGCTCGCAGGCTTGCCGATCTTGTCGGCGTAGTAGGTCTTGGTGATGGCGCCCTGCATCATCATGGGCGACTTGGCGGTGGAGAAGTTGGGAATGAAGTCGGAAAAGTACTTCTCCATGTAGTCGGTCCACGCGGGGCAGCAGCTGGTGATCTGCGGCAGATCGCCCTCGCCCTCGGTCACCCGTTTGACGAACTCCGTGCCTTCCTCCATGATGGTGAGGTCGGCGGAGAAGTTGGTGTCGAAGATGGCGTCCACGCCGAGTCTGCGCAGGGCCGCGTAGATCTTGCCGGTGGAGATCACTCCGGGCTCGTAGCCGAAGGCCTCCCCGAGAGCCACACGAACAGCCGGCGCTATCTGCACTGCCACGTGCTTCTCGGGATCGCGCACGGCTTCGAGAAAGTCCGATGTGTCGTCGCGCTCGAAGATCGCGCCGACGGGACAGTGTGCCGAACACTGGCCGCACTTGATACAGGGGCTGTCGTTCAGCTCCACATCGCCTGCGGGGGCGATTCGCACGTTCTCGCCGCGGCCGATGAACTCGAGGGCCCACACATCCTGCAGCACCTGACAGACATTGGCACAGCGGCCGCAGTTCACGCACTTGTCGGGATTGAGGATGATGGAGGGAGTGGACTCGTCCTTCGGGATATCGCGCAGCCGCTCCTCGTAGGGTTGCTCTCGAATGCCGAAGTTTGCCGCGAGGGTCTGCAGCTCGCAGTTCTGGTTACGGCCGCACATGAGGCAGTCGTTCGGGTGTGTAGAGAGAATCAGCTCGATGACCGTCTTCCTTATCTGGTGGAGCTCCGGATCGTGGGTGATGACGCCCATACCCTCCGAAACGGGGGTAGCGCATGCCCGCACCATCTTGGGTGAGTTCTCGAGCTTGACCACGCAGATACCGCAGGCCGCCCAGGCCGGCAGGTCCGAGTGGTAGCAGAGAATCGGGATGTTTATGTTCAGCTGCTTTGCAGCATCGAGTATCGTCGAACCCTCCTCTACCTGGAGGTCCTGTCCGTTTATCCTTATATTAACCATAATAATCGGCTCCTTTACCGTACGTAGATTGCGTCGAACTTACATGCCTGGTAGCATTCGCCGCACTTGATGCAGATTTCCTGATCGATCGCGTGCAGCTGTCTGATCTCTCCGCTTATCGCATTGACCGGGCACTTTCTGGCACACACTCCGCAGCCGATACACTTGTCGGCGAGGATGTGGTAGGAGATAAGATTCTTACACTTACCTGAGGGACAGGATTTGTCCTTTATGTGCGCCTTGTACTCGCTCTCGAAGTAGCGCAGAGACGAGAGTATCGGGTTCGGCGCGGTCTGACCGAGGCCGCAGAGGGAGGCCTTCTGCATTGCCTTGCCGATCGTGTTAATTTTATCTATGTCCTCTTTTTCGCCCTCGCCCTTGGTGAGGCGGTCGAGAATGTTGTAGAGGGTTCGTCCTCCCACACGACAGGGGGCGCACTTACCGCAGGACTCGTCTACCGCGAATCCGAGGTAGAACTTGGAGACGTCGACCATACAGTCGTCCTCGTCCATCACGATCATGCCTCCGGAGCCCATAATAGAGCCGAGCTCTGAGAGGTGCACGTAGTCGATGGGGGTTTCGAGGTAGTCCTTCGAAATCATGCCGCCGGAGGGACCGCCGGTCTGCACCGCCTTGAACTCCTTGCCGTTCGCGATGCCGCCGCCGATGTCGAATACGATCTCTCGCAGGGTGGTTCCCATAGGAACCTCGACGAGACCGCTGTTTCTGATCTTACCGGTGAGCGCGAAGACCTTGGTTCCCTTGGAGTCTTCCGTTCCTATTTGGGAGAACCAGTCGCCGCCGTTCTGGATGATGACCGGGATGTTCGCCCAGGTCTCTACGTTGTTGATGACCGTCGGCTGGTCGAAGACTCCCTTGGTCGCGGGAAACGGAGGCCTGGGAACAGGCATGCCCCTCTCTCCCTCTATGGAGCGAAGCAGGGCCGTCTCCTCTCCGCAAACGAAGGCACCGGCACCGAGACGGATCTCTATGTCGAAGCTGTAGTCGCTGCCGAGAATGTTCTCGCCGAGCAGTCCGTACTCCCTGGCCTGCTGCATGGCGATCTCGAGCCTGCGGATGGCGAGAGGATACTCGGCGCGGATGTAGATGTAGCCGTAATCTGCGCCGACGGTGTATCCGGCGATCGTCATCGCCTCGATGACCGAGAGAGGATCGCCTTCGAGGGTACTGCGATCCATGTAGGCGCCGGGGTCTCCCTCGTCGGCGTTACAGACGACGTACTTCTGCGGATCCTCCACCTTCTTGGTGAAGTTCCACTTCATCCAGGTGGGGAATCCTGCGCCCCCGCGCCCTCTGAGGCCGGATTTCTTCAGCTCCTCGATAATCTGATCGGGGCTGAGCTCGAAGAGGGCTCTCTCGAGTCCCTTGAAGCCGTCCCGGGCGATGTACTCGTCGATCTTCTCGGGATCTATGACACCGCAGTTGCGCAGTACCACGCGGAACTGCTTCTGGTAGAAGTCGAGCTCGTCGATCTGGGCCCGCTTCTTGCTATCCTGTTTGTCGTAGAGCAGGCGCGTTACCTCACGTCCCTTGACCATGTGCTCGGCCACGAGCTCGTGCGCATCTTCGGGAGTAACCTTTACATAGAAGGACTCCTCCGGCAGTACCTTGACGATCGGTCCCTGCTCGCAGAAACCGAAACATCCGGTCTTTACCACCTGAACTTGGTCCTTCACTCCCTGGCGTTCACACTCGTGTATGAGATTCTTGAATATCTTGTCGGCCTGCGAGGATTCACAGGCGGTTCCTCCGCATACAAGCAAGTAGTTCTGAAAAGCCATTACTCTTCTCCTCCCTCTTCTACGATGTCGGCGGCGGGGCGGTCGTACACGTGTTCATTCACGAGCATCTTGCCGAGGATGTGCTTGCGGACGATCTTTCGCGCGATCTCGGGATCGACATCGCCGTATATGACATCGGGCATGTCGGGGGTTATGACTTCGACCGTAGGTTCGGCGTAGCAGAGGCCCATGCATCCGGTCTGAGTGACCTTCACGTTGTCCAGTCCATGCTCCTCGAGCTCTTCTACAAAGGCGTTGAGGGTGTCCTTCGCTCCCGCGGCAATACCGCAGGTGGCCATTCCCACCATGATTTCGGTATCTTTATTTTCCGTGCTCCGTTTATTGAGCTCTTTCTTCTGTTTCTCGCGCAAATTTCTCAGCTCTTCCAGGGTCATCTTTCCCATAGCTTTCTCCTTTATCTTAGCTCTGTTCGGCACCGTGCACCGGCTCGCCGGCGAGATCCTCTTCCTGGCTCTTGATGTAGCTCCTCAAGAGTTTCAGTGCCCCCACCTCCTCGAATCCGCCGACCGCTTCCTGCAACTTGTAGCGCTCGAGGCTGTAGGAGGAGGGCCTGGAGGAGGCATCTTGTCCTACCGAACTCGAAATCGTCCTATGTATTACCAACTCGAAATCGCCGGGATAGGTGAGTGCGGCGAAGAAGGTCTCCGCGAGATCTCCTATCGGCGGCGTATCAATATTATCCAATCGGAAGGTGAACGTAGTCGAGGTGCCCGTTCCCTTCTCAGAGGAGATGTCGAACTCTCCTCCGGCCATCTCGACGGCCTGTACGAGAAAAGGTATGCCGAGACCGACCTTTCGCCTCGTGTGCTTCGTGCCCGCGGTGTAGAAGGGATCCCTGGCCGCCTCCAGCTCCTCCTTATCCATTCCGGCACCGTTGTCGGAAAGGTAGAAGGTGATGCGCTCCGGCGTCTGCTCTACATCGAGGATGATGAGCGACGAGGATGCCTCTATGGAGTTCTGCACCAGGTCGAGGGCGAAATCACAGACGGTTCGATGCATCGCTACCTTCCCCTATCATTATCCTAGCCTTCCTGGTACTTCGCGATAATTTCCGGAAGCCTGTCCTTTGTCAGCTTGCCATACACATCTTCTCCGATCACGATAACCGGAGCGAGACCACATGCGCCTACACAGCGCACCGCCTCTATGGAAAACTTTCCGTCGGCAGTCACCTGGTTGGTGCCGATTCCCAATATACTCTCCAATTCGCCGAGAACATCCTCGCCACCCTTGAGATAACAGGCGGTGCCCATACATACCTGGATGTTGTGCTCACCAGGCTTGTTTAGTTTGAAGTAGTGATAAAAGGTCACCACTCCGTAGATCTTCGCCAAAGGCACGTCGGTCAGCTCAGCGACTTTCATCGCCGCCTCTCGAGGAATATACCCGAACTCCTCCTGCACCTTGTGCAGGATCATGATAAGATTACCGGGTTTCTTCTTCCACTCCTCGATATGCTGCAGCAGTTCTTCGGAGAAGGTAATGTCGATATCGCTCTTTACTGACATGGAACCTCCAAAAATGTCCGCCCGAAGGCTTTATTAGGTATAAGCGTACGGCTGTGTACGCCCCGATAGTAGCCAATCTGTAAAAAAAAATCAATAAAAAAAGATCTATTATGAGGAAAAAATGAGCCATTAAATAATAATATTGTGAGTTTTTTACGTTTTAATTGATTAAAATTCCTGAATGGAATATAATATACAAGGTTAATGTGAGTGTAAGCACATAACCAATTTATTATATCCCTCACAAATATCGTATTTGTGAGAAATATGGGGTTATTATATCCTCCGTTACTGTATTGACGCATATGTTAAATTATAACAGATTTCTTCGAGAAATCCATAGGTGGATTCGATAACTTCATACCGAAACATTCATCGTTGCATTGGGGTGGTGCTATGAACAAAGATTTTATTTTGCGGCTTACGAAATACAAGAGGCTCCTCTACAAGCTCAAGGCACTCGGCTTCGAGCGGGTCTTCTCAAATAATCTCGGCGATGCAATAGGCGTGACACCCGCCCTCGTTCGAAAAGATTTCTCGACCCTCAATCTGCCGGGAAACAAGAGAGGGGGATACCACATAGACACGCTCATCGAAAAGCTCGACAAGCTTCTCGGACGGGACCGTCCGCAGCACGTAATCGTAGTCGGCTGTGGAAGAATAGGCACCGCCCTCATGGAGTACAGCGGCTTCAACACCGACGGAATTACCATCGTGGCCGGCTTCGATGCCGCACCGGATAACGTGGAGAACGCCGCCGGGGTGCCGATCTATCACATAGACGACATGGAGGAGTATGTCGCCTCCCACGACATTAAAGTAGGAGTTATCGCCGTGCCCGACAACGAGGCCTCGAAGGTGCTCGACAAGATGATATTTGCGGGCATTCGCGGGGTACTCAACTTTGCCCCGGTCGAGCTGAAGTGTACCAGACACGACTGCCCCCGCAGTACCACGATTCACAATGTGAATATCGCGCTCGAGCTCGAACACCTCTTCTACCAGGTAAACAGCCAAGAGGAGGGAGAAGACGAGAACGTTGAGCTTTACGACTCAGACAAAGGCGATGGGCAAGAGAAGAAACAGCAGTCCTCTTAGAAGCCCGGCTTACAGCTCGATCACTCGAGCCCGGATTTCTCGAATTACAGGAGGGTAAATATGGAGCCCGCCGCCCTTCGTCTGCTGTGGATACCCGCAACCCTCGCACTACTGCTCGCCGCAGTCGCCCTGTTGCGAACCTTCCGCCCGTCCGAAAGAGGAGAAAAGGGAGAGTTCTCGCCCGAGCAGCTGAACCGCAGGCTCGAGGAGATAGACCGGATATCCGGCAGACTCGATCAACTCCGCAGCATCTTCGTGACCCCACACATCCGCGGCGGGGTGGGAGAGACCCTGCTCGAAGAGCTAATCCGCAACTGGCTACCCTCAGAATCGTACCGTTTCCAGTACGGTTTCCGCGACGGCTCCCGAGCCGATGCAGTCATCCTGCTCGGATCCTACATAATCGCCGTCGACTCCAAGTTTCCCCTCGAGAGCGTGCAGGAGCTCTTCTCCTCCCCTTCGGCCCCTTCGAGTGAAGGAGAGTCGACCGGGACCGACTCGACCACAGTCGAGACGGCATCCGAGAGACCTGGACTATCTCCGCTGCCCGCCTCGGTTCGCCGTTCCCTCATCTCCCATGCTAAATCGATCTCCTCCAAGTACATTCGCCCAGAGGAGGGAACGCTGCAGTTCGCCCTCATGTACATCCCCTCCGAGGCGGTCTACTACCGCTGCTTCGTGCGGGAGAGCGATCTCGCCGAAGAGCTCATCACTCTCAACGTCGTGCCGGTCGGTCCCTACTCCCTCTTCCTCTACGTGCAGACCGTCGCCTACGGGCTGCGCGGCTTCGCATTCCCCGAGCGAGCCCGGGAGCTGACCGAACTGAGCTACCGCCTCAGTGCAGAGACCGAGGCTCTCTCAAAAGAGCTCGGCACCGCAGCGACCCATCTGAAAAACCTCTATGGCACCTTCGACAACGTGGACAAACGGGCCCGACGTCTCAGGTCCGTGGCGGAACAGATCTCCGGCCGCACCTGAGCGTCCGGACCCGGACGGCCGGTGACACAAAAGGGCCGGCGGCAGTCCGGAAACCGGATAGAGCTCGACCCTTCGTGCTACCTCGCCTCGAGCTCCAAAAGAATCGGCAGGTGATCGGAGTAGCCGGTGCCGAAGCGGCGATTAAAGCTCAGGGGCCGGCCCTCTGCATCGAGTATAAACTCCGGGGCCACCACCGAAAAGGAATCATAATCGAAGCCCTCACCGTCGAACAATGCGGGCCCGAAGAGGACGTGGTCTATGCGCTCCCACTCGCCCCCGTAGACATAGCTGCCCTCTCTATTCACGTCCTCCTCGAGCCAGGGAGAGTAGAAGCTCGCCGCTCCGTCGATCGCCTCCCGTTCCGCAGTGAGGAAGAGCGATCCGCGCTCCTCCGCCTCCGGCGAACGCGCAGATAGCGGCATGAGGGCGGTGGGGTAGTCCCGCTCGATGAGGAGGAACTCGTCGACCCGTTCGTTCAGATCCCCGAGCACGACCAGATCCCTTCCGGGCTTCTTCTCTGTGTACTCTGCGGCGACCCGCCGGACCACTCCCGCCGCCGCTATGCGCTGAGGCTCCGTCTCCTCCGCCCCTCCCGATTTCGATTTCCAGTGATTGATCAACAGGCTGAGACGCTGCCCGTCGGCGTCTATAGTGCACTCGAGCACCGGCCGCAGTCGAGGCCCGCGGTCCATACGGGTCCGGTGCACCCGTGATGCGACGATCGGATAACGGCTGAGACAGGCCTGCTGTATCGCCATATCCGGCGTCTCGCTCACACAGAAGAACCTGTACCCACCCCCCTTTAGGTAGTGATCCCGAAGCGTTTCCACCGCATTCAGATTCTCTACCTCCTGCAGGACGATGAGGTCCGCACCCCCGCGGGGGCTGTGGAGCAATACCTCCGAGAGAGCCATCAGCTTCCGATGAAATAGCTCCGAGCTCCACTCACCACGGCTGGGATCGAACTCGTAGTACTCACTGCCGTTCGACACATCGTCGAAGAGATTCTGTACGTTGTAGCTGAGTATGGTAAGCGATTTCGGCGGTTTGTTCTTTGCATCGCCGATGAAGGGAAAAGAGCAGCCGCCGCAGGAAGAGAGCAGCAGGAGCATCACTGCCCCCGCACAACAGCCGACCGCATGTCTCCGGGTTTTCATACACACCTCCCGTACCGCACTAGCGGTACGAAGAGGCAGCTGCTTTTCGATAGTACGCTTTTTTTTCAGGCGCCTTCAAAAATCGCAGATTTTTGCGACGCCGGGGCCTTTAGACTCCGAGCTCGGCGCGGGTGGTGACCAGCCGTGAAATCAGTCCGTACTCCTGCGCCTCCGTGGCGTTCATCCAGAAATCACGGTCGGTGTCCTTGACCACCTTGTCGTAATCCTGGCCGGTCTCTTGGGAGATGAGCCGGTTTATCTTATCCCTCATCTTTTCGATCTCCTTGGCGTGGATCTCGATCTCGGTGGCGACTCCTCTGATGCCGGAGAGCGGTTGATGGATGAGATAGTGCGAATTGGGGAGCGCGATTCGCTGCTCTTTCGGCGAGGCGAGCAGCACGAGGGCTCCCGCGCTGGCGACGAGGCCCATGCCGACGGTGTACACATCGGGTTTGATGAAACGCAGCATGTCGAAGATTGCGTAGCCTGCATCCGCATCGCCTCCGGGAGAGTCTATGAAGACCTTTATAGGATCGTCTCCCTTGTTCTCGAGCAAGATGAGCTGGCGCACGACGCGCTCGGCGAGCTCCTTGTTGATCTCTCCGGAGAGGAGGATGGTCCTCGTCTCCATCATCTTCTCGACCAGCATCTCGTTCGGTCCCTGTTTCTTTTCCTGTTCGTTCTCTTCTTCGTTGTTCTGAACCATGCTCTCTCGCATATCGTTTCTGCTCCTCGTGGATCTTGTTCTGTGCAATTCTTTCGTCGCCGTACTTGGTAATAAGAGTATACTAGTAAAAGATGTTAAAGGAAAGTGGAGAGCAAATATCGAGCACAGACCTGTGAAAGGGGGTTATATCGTAAAGGGTCCTTGGCATTTTGCTGTTCATCCTCCCGTCGTTCGGACAAAACTTCCGGCTGAGCTCCCCTGTACCGAGACTTGAAAAACCGCTATAGTGGAAACATGAAATCTGCCCTCATCGCAGTCCTGGGACGCCCCTCTTCGGGAAAGTCCTCTATTCTCAACGCCGTCTGCGGCCATAAAATCGCCATCGTGGCGGCCGCTCCGCAGACTACCCGCAACACCGTCAGAGGCATCCTCACGGAAGATCGTGGACAGCTGGTCTTTCTCGACACACCGGGGTTCCATGTCTCCGGAAAGAAACTCAACCGCTACCTCCGCCGCCTCGCCGAACACACCGTCGACGAGAGCGACCTCATACTCTACGTGGTCGATACCCAGCGAAAGATCGGCGACGAAGAAGAGGCGCTCATACGGCTCGTCGCCGAGAGCGGCAAAACTGCCGTTGTGGCCCTCAACAAGACCGACCTCGGCACAAGGAAGCTGGAGTACATCGGCAAGGCCTTTGCGCAAAAACTGCCGGAGGCCGCCGTCTATCCGATTTCGGCGAAATCGGGCTTCGGTATCGGGGACCTCAAGACGGGACTCTTCATGCACTCACCTGAGGGCGAGGCCATGTATCCGGAGGAGTACTACACCGATCAGGATCCGGAGTTTCGCATATCCGAGATAATTCGGGAGCAGGTGGTACAGCGGGTGCGCGACGAGCTTCCCCACGCGGTCTACGTGGAGATCCAGGACACCGAGATCTCGGAGGACAGCAGCACGCTCTGGGTACGGGCCTTCATCTTCGTCGAGCGCGAATCCCAGAAGGGTATTATCGTCGGCAAGGGCGGTGAGATGATTAAAAAAATACGCGTAGAGTCGGAGAGTCAGCTCGCCGAACTCTTTCCCTACCAGGTAAAGCTCGATTTGCGGGTAAAGACCGCCCCCCAGTGGCACAAGGACGACATTCTCCTGCGCAAGCTCATCCACTGAGCCGGCGGCTTTTCCGCCGACTCCTTATCCGGCTTTTCCGCCGGAGGCTGCACGGCGGTCAGGCGTAGCGCCTGAGAATCTGCAGCACCTTCTCTTTGCCCACGGTCATTATGAAGCCGGCCAAACGGGGACCCTTCTCCTTGGCTATCAGCACCCGGTAGGAGAGGGCAAAGAGATCCTTCGGCTCTATTTCCACCTTCTCGGCGATGTCGTAGATCGCCTGCCCCAGGCTCTTCTCATCGTACTCCCCGAGTCGCTCCACCACCTCTTTAAGCTGCCGCAGTGCCTCTTGCTCGGCTGCCGAAACGTCGGCGGAGGGATCATCTCCGGTCTGCAGACGGAAGCGAAAGTCTTCGGGGCTGAAGGTCTTCACCCAGTTCCAGGCGCACTTTGCTCTGATCTCCATGCGGCGCCTGCTCTCTTCGTCGAGCTCGAACATGTCGAGCACGCTCGCCACATCTCCCTCGTTGATCTGCAGCAGATTGCAGAGATGGCGGAATGGTATCTGCGGAGGCATCGTCTTCGGCGGAGCTTTCACTTGGCTGAGCTCGTAGATACGGCTCTCCTTCTCCCGCTTCTTCTCTCCTACCTCCTGCTCGCCGAAGTAGATCCGCTCGCACTTGTCGTAGTCCTCGTAGATCTTCAGCACATCGAGGTCGAAGCTCACGGCGAACTCGCTGTTCGGCTTGGTGCCGGCAAATAGGTAGCGAACCACCTCGGGCTGGTAGATCTCTAGGACCTCTTTCAGCCCTACGACCTCGCCGGACGAGGAGGATATCTTCCCTCCCCTGCCCTTGATGCGGATGAAGTCGTACTGAAAGGTCACCGGCGCCTCTCCGCCGTAGATCTCCTCTACGATCCTGCGGCCCGTGTCGAAGGAGCCTCCTTCGGAGTGGTGATCCTTGCCCGCCGGCTCGAAGTCTACGCCCTCGTGGGCCCAGCGCATCGGCCAGTCGACCCGCCACGGCAGCTTTACCGCCGAAGTCTCTTTCAGGTTTAGAGTCTCCTTTTTCCCCGTGTCATCGCAGCGGTAGGTCAGGCCCCACTCACCGTCCCAGTCGAGCACGGTGGTGTTGTCCCGGTCGGTGAAGGTGGAGAAGACCGAGACGGGCCACCAGTCATCAGGAAGCGGCGCGGTACGGTGCTCATCGAGGATCGCTCGGATCTGCTCGCGCTTTTCGAGGGCCGTGCGGATGCCCTCGGCGTAGTAGGAGGAGCGGTAGCGGGGCGCCTGATAGATGTAGTCGGGCTCAACCCCGACCACCGGCAGCAGCGCCTCGAGCTGCTTCTCATTCGCCTGCGCATAGCTCTCGTAGCCGTGCTCGGTATCCGGCACGAGGGTAATCGGCTTGCGCAGATAGGTCTCGAGGAGCTCCTGCTGCGGCATGTTCTTCGGGACCTTCCTGAAGACGTCGTAGTCGTCCCACGAGTAGATGAACCGGGCCTGCTCCCCGCGGTCGCGCAGAGCCCGCACCACCAGCTCCACCGAGATGATCTCCCGGAAATTCCCTATATGTATGGTCCCCGAGGGGGTAATGCCGGAGGCGCAGACGTACTGCTCCTTCTCTCCCTTCTGTCGGACCACTTTTTCGGCCGTTTTGTCGGCCCAATGATTCGGTTTGCCTTTCATACCGGCCGAGTATACCGGTAATACCCCGCTTGTTCAATGAGGCATAAAATGGGAGCATATACGTGCTCAATATTCGGCCCTCTGCAACCGAAAGAGAGAATAGCGGCATCCCGTAGAGCCGCATACGATTACCTGTGGAGAAGTAGAGTGAAGTACCTGACCGCACGGTCCATTGGCCTTTTCGCTGCAATCGGTCTTTTTATTACGGCAGCCGCCTTCGGCGCGGACTCCGAGAACGCATTTATACAGTCCGGATACGCATCATGGTACGGAGGGAAATTCCAGGGACGGAAGACCGCGAGCGGAGAGATATTCGACACCAACAAACTGACTGCTGCTCACAAGCGCCTTCCCTTCGGTACCCATGTCGAGGTCACAAACCTCGCCAACGGCAAGAGCGTAGTGGTCCGCATCAACGACCGGGGGCCATTCGTCGAGGGGAGGATCATTGATCTATCGAGGGCTGCGGCTGTGCGCATCGACATGCTCGGCTCCGGCGTCGCAGAGGTAAAGATACGGGTAGTCGATCCCCGAAACAAGTCCAAGACCGACTCGGATGCCACCGACATTCCCCCGCGCAACGCCCCCGAAACGGAGCTTGACGCCGAGAGCGGCCTTCCCCTGCCCACTCTTCCGGATGTGCCTAAGAACGCCGATGATTCTCTCGATCCGCGCGACAACCCAATCTACACCTTTCCCGAGCCGAAGAGCTACACGATACAGATCGCCTCGTTCTCCAGCCGCGACAATGCCGCCCGACTCCACCGTTTGCTGCAAGAGGCAGGTCTCTCCCCCTCCTACGAGAAGAGCGGCGCAGGACACTACCGTGTCGTACTGTCGGAGGTGGACCCCGACCGTGTAGAGCGGGTAAAGGAGAAGCTTGCTGAGCTCGGCCATACCTCGGTGCTTCTCAGGGAGAATCTCTGAGCCTGTGCATAGCTCGGGCCACGATGCGACGGGACTTGCGATATTCGACTTATCGGAAAGGCTTCCGGACGGCTCAGCAGGCGAGGTCGGAGCGTCCATCCTCGTCGGGCTCCTCCTCTTTCTCCTCCAGCTTTCTGAAGGCGACGGATAACATCAGCTTGATGCGGTTGAGCTGATTCACTTCGCTCGCACCGGGGTCGAAGTCGATGGCGGTAATGTTTGCCGCCGGGTACCGTCTCTTGAGGGTCTTTATCATCCCTTTACCGGTGATCTGGTTGGGAAGACAGGCGAAAGGCTGCATGACGACCACGTTGTCGGTACCTCCCTCTATGAGCTCGATCATCTCGCCGGTGAGAAACCAACCCTCTCCCATGATGGCGCCGACGCTCACCACCGGCTTCGTCTTCTCGGCGAGCTCGTAAATCGTCGGCGGCGCCTCGAATCTGCGGCTCTTGTGCAGTACTTTGCGCATGACCCGGCGATACCGCTCTAAGTAGCCGATGACCGCACCTGCCATGTAGGTCTGCTTCTTGCTGCCGGAGAGATGGCTCTCCTTGAAATGGCCGGTGTGGGCCGTGTAGAGAAGGAAATCGAGGAGGTCCGGCACCACGGCCTCCGCTCCCTCACGCTCGATGACCTTTATGACCTCGTTGTTCGCAGTAGGGTGGAACTTCACGAGTATCTCTCCCACCAGGCCGACCCGGGGTTTCTCGACCTCCCGCAGCGGGATCCGATCGAAATCCGCCACGATCCTGCGGATGTTCCGGTGGTAGACCACACCGTTCGCTTTTTCGAGGTCCTTCTTGATCTTCTCCATCCAGGCGTGGTAGAGCGCTTCGGCGCTGCCCGGTTCCTTTTCGTAGGGACGGGTCTTTAGCAGGACCCGCATGAGCAGGTCTCCGTAGACTACCGCCTGGAAGTTACGCCGCAGCATCTTGCGGCTTATCGAAAAACCGGGATTCTCTTCGAGGCCTATCGCATTGAGGCTGATCACGGGGATGTGGCCGAAGCCCGCCTCCGCCACCGCCTTGCGCAGGAAGGCGATGTAGTTCGTAGCCCTGCAGCCGCCGCCGGTCTGTGTGATCAGCAGCGCTACCCTCTTGGTGTCGAACTGCCCGGACTGCAGCGCCTTCAGCAGCTGCCCGACTACTATGATGGTGGGGTAGCAGGCATCGTTGTGCACGTACTTGAGGCCGATCTCCACCGCCTCGTGATCGACGGATGGAAGGACGCGCAGGTCGTAACCGGAGTACTGAAAGGCCCGCTCTATCAGCTGGAAGTGAATCGGCGCCATCTGCGGTGCGAGAATGGTGTAGCTCCTCTTCATCTCCTTGGTAAAGAAAACCTTCTGTTCCCGCCGCGGCTTCTTCTGCGGCACCACCCCGTGGCGCTCGCGCTCATCCATCACCGCCTTCAGGCTTCGCAGACGGATCCGAGCGGCGCCGAGCTGCTTCCCCTCGTCGATCTTGAGGACCGTGTAGATCTTGCCCTCCGCATGGAGGATCTCGTGGATCTGCTCTCCGGTGATGGCATCGAGACCGCAGCCGAAAGAGGTGAGCTGTACGAGCTCTAGGCGCCGGTTTCCGCCGACGAGCTGCGCCGCCGCGTAGAGCCGGTTGTGGTAGACCCACTGGTCCACGACCCTCAGCGGCCGCTCGATCTCGCCGAGGTGGGCCACCGAATCCTCGGTCAACACCGCCATGCCGAGTTGGTTGATGATGTCGGGGATGCCGTGGTTGATCTCGGGATCTATGTGGTAGGGTCGCCCACTGAGGACGATCCCCCGTTGATTCTTCCGCTCGAGCTCCACGAGCACCTCCTCTCCCTTGCGGCGAATGTCCGCCTTCACCCGCTCCTTCTCCGCCCACGCCCTTTCGACAGCACGCTGGGTTTGCCGCAGGCTGATGCCGTCTCTCCTGAACTCCTGGTAGAGCCGGAGCATGAGACGCCGTTTGTGCTGCATCGAAAAGTAGGGGGTGCGGATCGGCACGCCGGCCACCGTACCGCCGAGAGAACCACCCTCAGCTTCGCCCCCGTGCTCGGCCACTCCGCTCACATTCGTCCGGATAACCTCCGGGTAGCCTGCTACGATCGGACAGTTGTAGTGGTTGTTCGCCTCCTCGTCCTCCTTCTTCTCGAAGGGGATCGCCGGATACCAGATAAAATCCACTCCCCGTTCGATGAGGTTCATTATGTGACCGTGGACGAGCTTTGCAGGATAACAGACCGACTCGCTCGGAATCGAGTCCATCCCCTCTTCGAAAAGCCGCTTGCTCGAAGGAGAGGAGAGGAGCACACGGTAGCCGAGCTCGGTGAGGAAGGTGTGCCAGAAAGGGTAGTTCTCGTACATGTTGAGACCACGGGGAATTCCTACCACGCCGCGGGCATCGCTCCTCTTCAGTGGCCGGTAGCCGAAGACTCTCTCGTATTTGTAGCCGAAGAGATTCGGCAGCTTCTCCCTGTTTTTCTGCGTTTTCCCGGCTCCCTTTTCGCAGCGGTTTCCCGTAATGAAGCGCCTGCCGTCGGAGAAGGTGCTGATGGTCAATAGACAGTTGTTGCCGCACATACCGCAGCGGTCCATGGTGGTGCTGACGGAGAATGAGGAGAGAGACTTCATCGACAAAAGACTCGTCGTGTGGTCTGTGGGAATGCGTTCCTTTGCGATGAGCGCCGCGCCGAAGGCTCCCATGAGCCCGGCGATGTTCGGCCGCACCGCCTCCCGCGCCGAAACCCGCTCGAAGCTCCGCAGGATCGCCTCGTTGTAGAAGGAGCCTCCCTGCACGATGATATTGTCGCCGAGCTCCTCTGGATTCTTTATCTTGATGACCTTGGTGAGTGCGTTCTTTATGACCGAGTAAGAGAGTCCGGCCGAGATGTCGCCGACAGTTACCCCCTCCTTCTGGGCCTGCTTGACCCTGGAGTTCATGAAGACGGTGCAGCGGGAGCCGAGATCGACCGGCTGTTGCGAGAGGAGTGCTCTTTCGGAGAACTCCTGCACACTCATCTCGAGAGAGGCGGCAAAGGTCTCTATGAAGGAGCCGCAGCCGGAGGAGCAGGCCTCGTTCAGGAGGATCTCGTCTATAACCCCGTCGCGTATGCGAAGGCTCTTCATGTCCTGACCGCCTATGTCGAGGATGAAGTCGACCCCGGGCAGAAAGTAGTCCGCCGCCTTGTAGTGGGCCACCGTCTCTATCTCTCCTATGTCCACCCGCAGCGCCGCCTTCAGCAGCGCCTCGCCGTAGCCCGTAACCGCGGTGCCGGCGATTCGAGCTCCCTCCGGCAGCTTGCCGTAGAGATCCTGCAGCAGCTTCACCGTGGAGTCGAGGGGACTGCCGTTGTTGCCGTCGTAGAAGCTGTAGAGAAGAGCCCCCTCCTCGTCGATGAGTGTAGCCTTGGTGGTGGTCGAGCCGGCGTCGATACCGAGGTAGCAGGCGCCGGCGAAATAATCGAGCTCACGCTCCTCTACACGGTGGCGGTTGTGACGCTCGCGGAACTCTTCCAGCTCCTTCTCGTCGTGGAAGAGGGGCCGCAGGCGCTGTACCTCGAAGCCGGCGGCGTTGCGCAGCCCCGGGAGTTTACGGTGCAACCGCTCGAACGTGCAGAGCTCCCCCTTCGATGACTCTATCGCCGCTCCGAGGGCGACGAAATAGCGAGACATCTCTTCGGGGAAGAGGATCTCCTCTTCGCTGAGCTTCAATGTTTCTATGAAGCGTCGTCTCAGCTCCGGCATGAAGGAGAGGGGGCCGCCGAGGAAGGCTACCTTTCCCTTTATCGGCTTGCCCTGTGCGAGACCGCCGATGGTCTGATTGACCACCGCCTGCAGAATGCTCGCGGCGATGTCGGCCTTGGCCGCTCCCTCATTGAGCAGCGGCTGTACATCGGTCTTGGCAAAGACTCCGCAGCGGGAGGCGATGGGATAGAGCATCGTGTGGGTCCGAGCCATCTCGTCGAGGCCGTCGGCATCGGTCTTCAAAAGGACCGCCATCTGATCGATGAAGGCCCCCGTCCCGCCGGCGCAGGTCCCGTTCATACGCTGATCGATGGCTCCGTCGAAGTAGGTGATCTTCGCGTCCTCGCCGCCGAGCTCGATGGCCACATCGGTCTGCGGGAGGAACTCCTCTATCGCCCTGCTGCTCGCCACAACCTCCTGCACGAATGGGGTGCCGAGCCACTCGGCGATCGAAATTCCGGCGGACCCGGCCGTTTTTATGGTCATTCGGCTGCAACCGAAGCTCCGGTATGCCTCCTCGATCAGTCCGATCACACTCTCCTTGATTTCGGATTTGTGACGGCGATACTCTTTGAAGAGCACTTCGTACCTTTCGTTCAAGACGACCAGCTTGACCGTGGTGGAACCGATGTCCAAGCCCACATGCAACAGCTTGTCGATTTCTACGTCCATACTGTTTCTCCGCATCAACACACTAACGAAATATATCCGAAAAGCATATGGATACTCCAGATATTTCGTGGTTAATTATTACATGCATATGACTCAAAATACCAACGGTACGGTCTTCCGTTAATTCAAAAATGCGAATCGCCCCCCGGGTGTCATTTTTGTTTGAGTTGTATGTTAAACTACTGTATTCTATTATGCGCGGTTCAACCGAGAGACAACGGAGAGACAGCTATTGATGGATTTACTTTCATCCTTAGAGGATTTTAGAGACAGCTACAACAAAGGGAATAAGATAGAGAGTAAGAATGTCTTCATTGCCATTCTCATCTTCTTGATGAAGAGGCGCACAAGACGCGCGGCCCTTCGCTTTATCCGGACGGTGCAGCGCGACTTCTTTCTCCCCCAGTTCCAGGGCAAATTCAAGATCCGCAAATGGCCCGTGGTCTGGGTAGATCATCCACTCGACAGCAAGGTTCCCTTTCGCCCACAGCACGTGGCCATCTATTTGAGCTTTTCGCACTTCTGGATAAAGTCTGTCTACTTTCTCTACAGGGAGTTCGGCAGCCGCGCCATTCCGGCGATTCTCCACTTCGTCCACGATCTCGACCTGCTCTACAGGGAGAGCGCCCAAGTATTCCGAACCGTGCAGTCGACCACAAACCGTCCACACCACTACGGAGGCTTCTACTTCAAGGTCATCCACCTCTTCGACCCGCACCTGGCCTGCGTCCCATCCCTTCACGTGGGAGTAGTGGGGCTCACCTATCTGAGCATGTACAAACTGATCGACGAGATGGCGGTACACCCGGAGGAGTATCGAGCCGAGAAAGACTACCTGTGGCGCAGGGCTGTGCTCATAACCGAAAGCATCCTCTTCATCAAACAGCACAGCGTCAACTGCGTGGCCGCGGGCCTCTACTCCCTCTCGTCGCGCCGCTACGGCTACACGGAGGAGGAGTCTCACCTGGTCATCGACGCTCTCTTTACCGGTGAGGGGAACACCCTCGAAGACTCCGAGGAGCTGAGGGAGTACATCCGGAACCTCTACGACCACTTCATGGAGCAGAGACGGCGATTCCCTGAGGAGAAGAACACTCAAGTACTCATCGACTTCCTCCTCAGCTACGAAACCTACCTCGAGACCTGGAAGCAGGAGCGGCGTCTGCCTTCTCCGACCGAGGCAGGCTGACTCGGCATCCTGCTCCGGCGAATAGCCCCGCCGCAGCCCGTGGGGTGACTCATGAAGTGATCCGCCGCGCAGCCTCGCCCGCCCTGTGCTTGACCTCCTCCTCGTCGATAGTAAGGAGTTTTCGATTCTCCATCAGCACGTTTCCGTCGCAGAGGACCGTGGTCACGTCCGAAGCCTGTGCGCTGTAGACGAGGGCCGAGACCGGATTGAAGACCGGATTGAGGTGCAGTCCTTCGGTCGAGAGCAGTATGAGATCGGCCTTCTTGCCAGGATCGAGTGAGCCGATATCCTCGTCGAACCCGATTGCCTCCGCCCCGCCGGTCGTCGCCATGTGCAGAGCCCGCCACGCCGGCATACGTGTGGGATCCTTCCCCACCCCCTTGTGCATGAGAGCTGCGAGGTGCATCTCCTCGAACATGTTGAGGTTGTTGTTGCTCGCAGAGCCGTCCGTACCGAGGGCGAGATGTATCCCCTTGTCGATTTGGCGGTCAATTCTGGACACCCCGCTGCCGAGCTTCAAGTTGCTCGTGGGGTTGTGCACCACATTGACCCGCTTTTTCGCGAGGGTCTCGAGATCTTTCTCGTCAAGCCAGACACAGTGCGCAGCAATGGTCGGCGACTCGAAGAGTCCCGCCCTGTCGGCAATCTGCACGGGCGATAGGCCATACTTCTCCTTGGCCTCCTTGACCTCCCCCTCCGTCTCGCTGAGGTGTATGTGAACACCGCAGTTAAGCTCTCTTGCCGCTGCGGCGATCTCCTCCAATGCGTCGGGGCTGCAAGTGTACACCGCATGCGGGCCCGCATCGACGCGGATCCTGCCGCCGGCTGCTCCATTCCATTCGGAATGAAACTCTCCGAGCTTTTCGCTCTTCTCCCGCGCCTCCCCGACATCCGAAGCGGCCATCCCCATAGAGAGGGCGGCTCTGACGCCGGAGAGCTCCACTGCCTCGGCGGTCTTTTCCATGAAGAAGTACATGTCGGCGAAGGTCGTCACCCCGCTCCGTATCATCTCGCCGATGCTCAGCATCGATCCCCAGTAGACATCCTCATCGGTCATCCTCTCCTCTGCAGGAAAGATCTTCTCCTGCAGCCACGGCATGAGCGCCATGTCGTCGGCGTAGTTGCGCAGCAATCCCATAGCCACATGAGTGTGCGCATTTACCAGCCCCGGAAGGGCCAGCGCGCCCTCCGCCTCGATGATTCTATCCGGCAGCTGGCCGGAGGCCGGTTCTCCTACCGCCTCGATCCGATCATTTTTTATGTCTATCGACCCCTCGGTCACGGACCATTGCTTATCGGCAAAGCGGAGTATCCTGCAGTCCTCAATACGTAGCCTCAAGTGAGCCTCCATTTTTAATAAGTTTCATTTCTAGTATAATGAAAGAAGATGCTAAGTGCACGTGATTACGGGGGAGATTATGCCTGCGCGAGAGAGAGAAAATGCGCGAGAGAGAAAAAACCTGAAAAACCGTATCGCCGCTACGTACTCCATTATTGCGGCAGATCCTCAGAGCGGTGAGATGGGGATCGGGGTGCAGTCCCACTTCTTTGCAGTCGGTGCGGCGGTGCCGTGGATAGAGCCTGGGGTGGGTATCGTAGCTACTCAATCGGTGGTCAACAAGCAGTACGGGCCCGACGGCCTCGAGCTCCTGCGTTCCGAAACTTCGGCAGAAGAAGTGGTAACGAGCTTGACCGGCCGGGATCCAGGCAGAAATTACCGTCAGCTCGCCGTCCTCTCGGCCGTAGATGTCCCCCTCCTCGGAGGCAAAGATATGGAAGGTAAATTCGGCACGGCAGGTAAAACCGACGCGGCTGCCTCCGGACGATCCTCTATTGCCGTCTTTACCGGTGCGAATTGTATCCGCGAGGCAGGAGATCTCACCGGCGATATCTACAGCGTACAGGCGAACATGATGGCAAATCCCGGTGTACCGGAGGCGATGGCCCGCGCCTTCGAGCGGAACAGCGGTGCCCTCGCAGAGAGGATTCTCGAGGCGTTGAAAGCGGCCGAGGCTCTCGGCGGCGACATCCGAGGTAAACAGTCCGCTGCCCTCTGCACCGCACGGCTCAAGTCTCAGGGAAACCCGGCGGAAGAACGGCCCGTAGACATCCGTGTCGACGACCACCCCGAACCGCTCGAGGAGCTGCAGCGGCTTCTCGACCTCAGCACCGCCTATCGCTCCCTCGACGAGGGAGACAGTCTCCTCAGCGCCGGCAACGAGAAGGAGGCCATGGCGGCATATCGTGAGGCGCTCGAGAGGGCACCGGGAAACGACGAAACCATGTTCTGGCAGGCCGTCGCACTGCTCGGCGCGGGAAGCGAGCGGGAGGCCACCGCACTGTTGCTGCCCCTCGTCTCCCGGAATCGAGGCTGGTACGAGCTGCTCGGCCGTCTCGAGGAATCCGGTCTATCCCACTTTCCCGAAAACGCCCTCGGACGGCTAAAGAGCGTCATGGATGCGGAGTCCGGGTAGGAACGGAAGCAGAAGACTCTTCGGCATGATCCTGCCGAGGGTGCAACTCACTTGTACAAAAACCGCTTCTAAATATTGACACTCGAGGCCTATTCTCGGTAGTATACCTTTCTGCGGGCCCATAGCTCAGTTGGTTAGAGCACCTGACTCATAATCAGGGCGTCCCAGGTTCAAGTCCTGGTGGGCCCATAATGAAAAAGCGGTTTGTCGCAAGAC
>CAYFVU010000033.1:0-31070 GCA_964346645.1 uncultured Spirochaetaceae bacterium
AGCCGGTAGAAGAGGCCGAAGAACTCGAGGAGGCGGAAGAGGTACCCGAAGCCGAAGAAGCCGAAGAGCTCGAGGAGGCCGGGGAAGCCGAAGAAGTTTCTGAGGCCGAACCGGTAGAAGAGGCCGGGGAACTCGAGGAGGCGGAAGAGGTACCAGAAGCCGAGGAGGCCGAGGAGCTCGAGGAAGCAGAGGAGGCCGAAGAGATCGCCGAGGCTGCGCCGGTAGAGGAAGAGATTTCTTCGATAGAGGAGACCGTCGAATATGTCGATTGGATGACTGGTTTCCGAGAAGAACAGAAAGAGAAGGCTTTGAGCGATATGCAGGAGTCTGCTTTTTCTGACTGGGTTACTGAAGAGGTACAGGGGGAACCCGGTTCACAGCTGGAAGAAGAGGTAGCATCGGTAGAGGATCTCGAGGAAACCGAGCCAGTAAAAGAGGAAGAGGAAGCGGAGGAACTCAGCACTGAATACGAGGCCGTAACCACAACCGATGAGGAATACGAGGGGCTCGGCGAGCAGGCACGTTTCACTGCAGTCGAAAAGTATGAGACGGACGAGAGGGATGTATCGTTATTAGATATGGCTGTGGGTGGAGAAGAGATCTTCTCTTCGGGGATTCATTCTCATTCTATGAGTAGTTTACCGGTGGAGGGGTATCTGGAAGTGATAGATGAAAACGAAGAAATAGAAGAAATAGAGGAAATAGAACCCTCCGAAACGGAAGAGCCCGGTATGACAGAGGACAAAGAGCCTTCACACGAAGAACCCGAAAAGAGTGAGCAAGACGAAGAGTTCGAGGAATTAGAGGAGATAGAAGAGGCCGAAGAGCTCGAAGAAGCGGAAGAAGTAGAAGAAGCCGAAGAGCCGACGGCTCCAAAAACAACCGATGAAGTCCATAAATTCTCTTTCGTGGATTTAGCGAAATCCTTCAAGACTTTGGACGAAGATCAAGAACAGTCGATCGTATTCAAGGAGGGCACGTATCAGGTAGACGACCGGGCCTTCTCCTTGCAGGGAGACGACAAGGACAGCAGTCTCAAAGAGCTCGTGGACGAGGTTAGAGGTGAAGGGGAACGTGAAAAAATACCTGAAGAGGGCGAGGGAATCGACAGTATTGTAGGTTTTCAGAGTATTGACCTCCCCTTGAATGTAATCGAGCAACCGAGCGTCAGCGGAGCCGAACAGAGTTCGTATAGGAACGGTAAAGAGGAGAGCGGATTCATAAATGAGGAAGGGTTCAACTATGATGTTTTTCTTTCACGCTATGGGAAGGGAAGTCTCAAGACCCTCAAGACACTCATGAGAATGTCCAGCAAGCTCGGTGCGGTATACGCAGCCATCCTGAGAAAAGAGGAAGGCGGATGGACTGTATACGAATCCGTCGGATTCGACAAAGAGATGCATGGGAAAACGCTGGTTTTCGAGCAAGAATATGATCCAATGGAAGAGGGTAATGAGAGCAAGCTGCTCTACTCCCCCGTAGAGCAGGGCATCGCCAAAGAAGTACCCAAAGCACTCTTGAGCGAACAGGAACAAGAATACATCCGGGCGGCAGTCTTCTTTCCGATTCAGTTCGAAGGTTACAAGGATGTCATATTTCTAGGGCTCAAGAAAAAGATGGACGATATCCAGGAGTTCGTAAAAACCCTCGATACACTATAGACGCCTTCCAATATGAGAATAATGTAAAACTTGACATAGGACGTGTCTCTCTATATTATATACTCTAATTCGAACTGGAGGAAGCTTATGAGTATTGTATTTTACATCGGGCTTCCTCTCATTGGTTTGATTCTAGGTTGGACAATAAGATGGTTATATGCCAGATTCCAGCTTTCTTCTTCGGAACAGAAAGCAGAAAGAGTTAAACAGGAAGCGGTTAAAGAAGCCGAAGCAAAAAAGCGGGAGCTTCTTTTAGAAACGAAAGATCAGCTTTTACAAGAACGGAACAGACAGGAAAGTGAATATCGGGAGAGAAGAACAGAGCTGCAGCAATTCGAGAGGAGATTGCTGCAAAAAGAAGAGAACCTCGATAAAAAGCAGGCTGATCTTGAAAGTCAGAAACAGAACCTAGCGGACCGAGAGGGGAAACTAGCCGAAAGAGAAACACTTCTCGAACAGGAAGAGGAGCGTTGGAAGAGCGAGCTTGAGCGCATCGCCGGTATTTCGCCGGAAGAGGCGAAACAACTCATCATGGAGTCCATGGAGAATGAGGCGAAACGCGACGCTCAAATCACTATCAACAGAATTGAACAGGAAGCTGAGGCGACCGCAGAGAAAAAGGCTCGCGACATCATCGTGAGTTCGATTCAGCGTATAGCCACCGAGGTCAGCGGAGACGTATCGATCAGTTCGGTGACGTTGCCGAACGACGAGATGAAGGGACGGATTATCGGGCGAGAAGGCCGTAATATCCGCACTCTGGAGACCCTCACCGGGGTCGATATAATCATAGATGATACACCTGAGGCGGTGGTCCTCTCATGTTTCGATCCGGTCCGGAAAGAAATAGCAAAAGTAGCACTCGAACGCCTCATACAAGATGGACGTATTCATCCGGCGCGCATTGAAGAGATGGTCCAGCGTGTAGGTAAAGAGATCAATCAGATCATGTACGAAGAGGGCGAGAAGGTGCTTTTCGACCTTGGGCTCCACAATGTGAGCCAGGAGGGGATCAGAGCACTCGGAAGACTGCACTATCGCACGAGTTATGGGCAGAATGTACTCGCTCACGCCAAGGAAGTTGCGATACTCTCGGGAATGCTCGCTGCAGAGGTGGGCGCAAACAGAGAAATCGCAAAACGAGGCGGACTTCTGCATGATATCGGGAAGGGGATCGAAACAGAGAGCGACAGCAACCATGCCGAACTCGGCGCGGAGCTCGGCCGCCAGATGGGAGAAGACGAGAGAGTCATCAATTCGATACTATCTCACCACAATGACGTCGAACCGAACTGCGCTGAGTCGATTTTGGTGCAGATCGCCGATGCGATTTCCGCCTCCAGACCTGGCGCTCGTCGCGAAACGCTGAACAACTACATCAAACGCCTCGAAAACTTGGAAAACATCTCGGAGAGTTTCGAAGGTGTTGACAAAGCATTCGCCATTCAGGCCGGAAGAGAGCTCCGTATCATGGTAAACAACGATGCGATTACGGACGACAAAGCAAAAGAGTTGGCAAAAGAGGTGGCCAAGAAGATAGAGTCCGAGCTGAGATATCCAGGACGCATCAAGGTCACGATCATCCGCGAGATGCGTGTTGTGGAATACGCGCGATAGCGTACATACAGCGCACGCAAGCGAAAGGATTCACGTGGGAAACACTATTACTGCCTTGATTCTCGGTGACATATTTGGAACACCGGGGATCAGGGCGCTTTATACCGCACTACCTACACTGAGAAAAGAACACAAGGCCGACGTCGTTATCGTAAACGGAGAGAATGCGGCCGAAGGGCTCGGCATAACGCCGGATATGGCGGAGCAGCTCTTCAACTCCGGAATAGATGCAATTACCTCCGGTAATCACATCTGGCACAAGCGGGAGATAATAGATCTGCTCGAGTCGGAGAGGCCGCTTATCCGGCCTGCAAACTATCCGCCGGCTGCTCCGGGCAGGGGAACGACCGTGCTACAGACACGCGGAATACAAGTAGGTGTAGTAAACCTGCAGGGCCGCGAACGCATGTCCAGCCTCGACTGCCCGTTTAGGATAGGAAAAGAGCTGGTGAAGAAACTCCGAGAGAAGTGTGCAATCGTACTCGTGGACTTTCACGCGGAGGATACCGAGGAGAAGGAGTCTCTCGGATTCTACCTCGACGGCATCGCATCTGCAGTGGTCGGAACCCATACCCACACCCAAACGGCGGATGAGAAGATCCTCCCGAACGGAACCGCCTACATCACCGACATTGGTATGACGGGTCCCGCCGGAAGCGTGATCGGCAGCAGAAAGGAGATTTCGATACAGCGCAGCCTCACCCAAATGCCCCTCAAGATGGAGGTGAGCTCGAACAACGCGATCATCCAGGGGGTGAAGCTCGTTCTGGACACTGAAACCGGTACGGCAAAGAAGATAGAGCGGATCGAAAAAGTTTCGATTGTATAACCACTCTGTCAGAGGTGTGTGGGAGGAATGAGTGAAACGTGTTTCATTGATCTTGCATCTCGTATCAGAGTTCCCGGACATGACGAAGAAAGAGCTCTTTTCCCGTGTAGTGTGCGGAGAGGTTGCGGTCAACGGGGAAAAGGTGCGCGACCCGAAACGGCTCATCCCTTCAGATTCGGCAGTCGAGTTCCTTTCCAGGGACTATGTGAGCAGAGGCGGACTGAAACTCGAGCGTGCTCTCGACAGATGGAACATTCTTGTGGAGGGAAGGGTCTTTCTCGATGCCGGCGCATCGACCGGCGGATTTACCGACTGTCTTTTACAGCACGGCGCAGCGCTCGTTCACTCCGTCGATGTTGGTTACAATCAATTGGCATATAGTCTCCGCATCGACAAACGGGTTCACGTGATGGAGAAGACAAACATCATGCACGTCGAAGCCCTCGACCCTGCGCCGCAAATCGCAGTTGCCGACCTATCCTTTCGTTCACTGAGCGGGGCGGCCGGACACATTCTCTCGCTTACGAGGGAAAGAATGCTCATAGCGCTTCTCAAGCCGCAGTTCGAATACCGTCGATACCATGGGGGGGGGAGTGGCCATGGATTCGCAGGAATAGTCGATGACCCGGAAACCACGGAACGCATCATGCATACGGTTTTAGAGGAGCTGCAATCGGAAGGTATACGCATTCTCGATGTCATCGCATCTCCTATCCGCGGACACCACGGGAACCGCGAATTTCTGCTCCTGCTGAGAAACGATGAGCCTTCTACCGATTCGACGAGGACCGAGAAGGAGCTTGAGGCAGCTCGCGAATCCGGAGATATCGAGGCTTGTCGGGAAGGTGGAGATTGGAGGAATGCTCTCTCTCAGGCAATACGCGAGGCGTATGAATGAATCATTTTGAGAGCTCTCCTCTGCCGATTGGCGTGCCGATAGGAATGCCTTCAGAAGCGATATAGGCGCGTTTCTCACCGTTTATCAGGATCTGTACTTTGTCTACCGTAGAAAACTCTGTGGCCGTGTAGACGATCTGCCTGAGCGCGGCACGTATGCCTTCGATGCCGAAAGGATTGAACCTGAGATCCTCGGAAAAATCGATGTAGGCAACTTCGTTTTCGATCCATATGCGGTGTATCTCGGTGTTGTCGGGAATCAGATTGAGAAGTCCCTCGTTCAACTCTGCCGGAGTGAGTCCTTCGAGCAGCGTGTTGATGGTAGCGGTAAGCGGACTGTTCTTGTAGTATACCGGGCGTATGATTTGCTTGAGAGAAATATTGCCTTCATCGTCGACTGAAACGAAGTAGACAGTAGATTTTCGTAGATTCTTCTCTATCTTCGGTTCTTCCTTCGTACCGGAGGTCTCTTCTACCTCCTTTTCTTCCTTGTCTATGGTTACCTCGGCCGGTTCTTCGGATTCTTTCTCTTCTTGTTGAGATTGCTCCTCCTCGGTTTCGAGCTCGATTCGGCTATCTTCTTCGCTTGTGCTGCCCTCGTCGGAGTCATCCTCGTTCACGCTCTTTCTTTTGACTTCGGGCTCGCTCGACTCTTCCGGGGCGAGATACTGTGAGAAGCCCGTCTCTTCCATGACCTGTGTGATGCGTTGACGGTTGAAAAAGAACACCACGAGAACAAGGAGGATGAGAGCAATCCAGAACAGGCATCCGAGTGAGGTCTTTTGTTTTCCCATACGTTTTAAGGTATCGGAAGGAATGGCGGAGAAGCTTAGGGACTGGTTCAAACATTGGGGAACAGCCATGTGCGCTCGTGCCTTTGACAGGAGATAAAAAAGTGCGTATAGTTACATTGACTATGAAAACACTCAAGGGTATTTCCGCCTCCCCGGGAATCTACATCGGAAAAGTCTACCTCTATCTCGATGACAACATTCAGGTGCCGAAGTACGAGATAGAAAACGAAGACGTAGAGCAGGAGCTCGAGAGGTTTCACGTGGCTGCAGAGAAGGCCGGCGATGAAATACGGGACCTGCAGGAACAGACCAACTCTACCATGGGAACAGAGGAGAGCCGGATGCTCGACAGCCATCTCCTCATGCTGAAGGACCCCGAGTTCACCAAGAAGATAGAGCAAAATCTTCGCAACGATAAGATGAATATAGAGTACGTGCTCTACAAGACGATCAAGGAGTTGGTTAAGATGCTGGAGTCCTCCACGGACTCCTATCTAAAAGAGCGAACCATTGACATTCATGACGTCGCGAAGAGGGTGTATAATCACCTCCTCTATCGTGACAGAATCTCCCTCGCAGATATTACAGAGGAGGTGGCACTGGTTACCCACAACCTCCTCCCCTCCGACGCACTCACCCTCAACGGCAGTGCGATAAAGGGTATTGCGATGGACGCAGGAGGACGGACGAGCCACACCGCAATCCTTGCACGCTCCTTCGAGATACCCGCGGTGCTCGGCCTCTCTTCCATCACCGATTATGCCCAGATGGGAGACGAGCTGATCGTCGACGGAAATACCGGTACAGTGGTGCTCAATCCGGACGACGAAACGCGGAAGAAGTACAAGAGCTGGATGAAGGAGTGGCAGCGGCGCGAGGCTCAACTGCTGACTCTCAACGAGCTCCCGGCTGAGACGAAGGACGGAAAGCATATTCTCTTGAAGGCCAATATCGAGGTGCCGGAGGAGACCGAGTCGGTCCTCGCGCATGGGGCGGACGGCATAGGTCTCTATCGCTCAGAGTTCCTCTTTATTCAACCGAACGGACTCCCTTCGGAGGAAGTGCAGTTCGAGGCATATTCAAAGGTGCTCAAGGAAATGGACGGGCACGGTGGTGTCACGCTTCGCACACTGGATGTCGGCGGAGACAAGGTAATTCCGGGGCTCGAAGGTCTTGATGAGAAGAATCCTATTCTCGGCTGGAGGGCCGTACGTTTCTGCCTGTCGAGAAAAGACATCTTCAAGACGCAGTTGCGGGCAATGCTCCGCGCCTCCGTCTACGGAGACCTTCGCATCATGTTTCCCATGATCTCCGGGGTAGAAGAGCTCGACAACGTGCTCGACATACTCGGCGAGGTAAAGGATGATCTCCGTAAAGAGGGAATAGCCTTTAAGGAAGATATGCTGTTGGGTATCATGATCGAAGTGCCGTCGGCAGCCCTCACCTCGGATCTTCTTGCGAAGAAGGTGGATTTCTTCTCTATCGGCACAAACGATCTCATCCAGTACACCATCGCAGTTGATAGGGGAAACGAGAAGATCGCCTACCTCTACGAACCCTTCCATCCAGGAGTGCTGCGGCTCATAAAGATGATCATTCAAAACGCCCACGAGGCGAGCATACCGGTGGGGATGTGCGGAGAGATGGCCGGATATCCCCTCGCCTCGGTGCTGCTGCTAGGACTCGGTCTGGATGTCTTCAGCATGAGCTCTTTTACCATCCCCGAGGTCAAGAAGGTCGTTCGCTCGATTGCCGTTTCAGAGGCCGAAGAGCTCGTAGGTATCGTGATGGAGATGAAGTCGGCCGAGGAAGTTCACACCTATGTAAGGAAATGGATGCATGAGCGATTCGATCTCATCTCCACATAATTCGAGCCTTCCCCGGCTCGTGGTTGTGGGAAGACCGAACGTCGGAAAATCGACCCTCTTCAACCGGCTGCTCGGCAGGAGGCGTGCGATCACCGATCCCACTCCCGGCGTTACCAGAGATGCGGTAACGGCTAAGGCCTATGTCTCGGGTATTCCCGTGCTGCTGGTGGATACCGGCGGTTATAGAGTAGATGCAAAGGATATAGACTCGATCGTCCGCGACAGAAGTATGCAAGAGATCCGCGATGCGGATGTGATCCTCCTCGTCTGCGACGCAGTGGATCTGAATGCCGAAGATGAGAGTTTTGTCGATCAGCTCCGACCCTATTCCGACAAGGTAATAATCGCGGTCAATAAGGTCGACAATCCGACGCGGGAGCAGCAGGTCTGGAATTTCTACAATCTCGGCTTCCCCACCGTAATCGGCGTTTCGGCAGTCCACGGGTACGGATTCGAGGACTTGGAAGAGGCGGTCGAGCCGCTGCTCACCGCGGTAGATTCAGGCGAAGAGGAGGAGGAAGCGAGGATCCGTCTTGCCGTCCTCGGCAAACCGAACACGGGAAAATCGACCCTCGTAAATACTCTGATCGGCGAGGAGCGATCGATTGTCTCAGATGTTCCCGGAACCACCAGGGATGTGATCGAGGGACACTTCAGCTACCATGGAAGTCTCTACCGAGTCATCGATACCGCAGGAATTCGCAGGAAGCGAAGGGTCCACGAAGGTATCGAGTACTACTCGGTCAACCGTGCCATTCAGACGGTGGAGGAAGCGGATGTAGTCCTCCTTCTGATCGACTCTACAGAGGGGCTCGCGGAGCAGGACAAGAAGATCGCCGACCAGGCGGTGAAGAAGGGCAAGGGGATCGTGCTCGTCCTCAACAAATGGGACACCATCGAGCACATACCGAACCGTTTAGAGGCGATAAAAGACAGAATGCGGTTTCTTTTTCCCGTGCTCGGTTTCGCCCCCATCGTACCCATTTCCGCAAAGACGGGAAAGGGGCTCGAAAAACTGCTCAACACGGTCTACGGGGTCTGGAGGCAGCTGCACAAGCGGGTGGAGACTCACCGTTTCAACGATATGCTCGGACGGTGGTACGAGCACTACGAGCCTCCGCGCGGTAAGCGGGGACACTACAAGGTCCTCTACGGCACACAGGTGAGCGAGAATCCCGTGCACTTCGTGCTCTTCGTCAATCGCAAGAGCGGTTTCCCCCAGTCCTATGTGCAGTATCTGACCAACAACATCCGTAAGCATCTCGGATTTCCTTCCGTACCGATTACCGTAGAGTTGAGAGAGCGGACGAAGCGGGACGTATGAAGGGCTATCTCATCGGCCAAGTCTGTGAGCTGCTCGATGTAGGACCCCACATAGTACGGTACTGGGAGCGTGAACTGCCGATACTCTCGCCTAAGAAGGACGAGGCGGGTAGACGGGTTTACACGCGGCGGGAGATGGACATCCTCCTCAGGCTCAAGTACCTTCTCTACACGAGAAAATTCACCCTCGAAGGAGCGCAGGAGGAGCTCTGGCGCGAGCTTAGCGGCGGTGGCGACAACGTGCGAACAAGGATAGGGAAGATCCGCAGCGAGCTCCTCTTTCTCGATGGACGCGTGAGAGAGCAGCAAAAGAGGATCGATGAAATTTCTTCGGATAAAAACTTTTCGGAAGACTCCTGAACGACGATATATACTGTAGAGTACTTGGAGAGTGCCGTAGAAAACATGAGAGACGCAAATCGCTCCACAGTCCGCCTCTATCTCCTCATTCTCATCTCCTGCGCACTGCTCGTCTGTGTGGGGCTCGGCGAGCTTTCTGCCTACACCTCGCCGGTGGAACGGAGAAACCTCCCCGATTTTCCTGAGTCGGTCTTCACCCGGAGGAGCTATTTCGAGAAGATGAGCGGTCCCCTCGATGAGGCCGAGAAGATCGAAGACGAGCTCGTAGACGAGCCGGGCGAAGATCATATGATCAGGGTCATGACTCGCAGCGAGGAAGAGGAGCTTGCCTTCTACTTTGCCAACGGCGGGGACTTCACGCTCGAAACCATGCACAAGGGAGACTACGAGATCAGGCGCCGAAAGAGCGACGGCGAGTTCGTCTCTCTCAAGATCTTCCTCAAGAGCGGGCAGGAGAGCTACCTCCTTCTGAGGCCTGCCTCCGAAGACTTCTCACGCATGGACATATTCCTCTTCGGACGACGGATGCAGCGCGACGTGCGTGTGCCTTATCCGTTTCCCCGGCTGCTGCAGATCTCTTTTGTCTCCCTTATGGAAAGCACCGCCGGCTATGTCGACTGGGGCTTCTACTTACCCGACCCGGTCATCTCGGCGCTCAGCACGGCGGGGATTCTCGCGCAAGCGGTGAGCTCTTACCTGCCGGGCCTGGGAGATGCGGATGACGGAGCAATTAACCGCAACGGCGAGTACGTCTACATCGAGAGCGGTAAAGCACAGGAGGGGGAGGAGGGGCTGAACTGTTCGGGCTTTGCCAAGTGGGTCGTCGATGGAATTTATTTCCTCGAAACTAAAGAGCTTCTCTCAATCGAAGAGCTCAAGAGACCGCATCCTGAGGCGCGAGGAAACCGCTGGAGCGAGAAGTACGAGGAGGTAAAACAGCCCTATTTCGGTCTCGACTGGACGAGGAACCTGGCGCTGTCCCTCAAGAGACTTTCGCAACCCGATGCCGGGATAGAATCTGCGGATGTGGATTCGCCGACGTATCATGAGTATGACGAAGATGTAGGATACCCTGTCTCCGCCCTTAATACGCTCCTCTACGAGCTCGCGGTCACCGAGCCCGAGTACTTCTACCTCGCTTCGGTCAACGATCTGCGGCACGGAGAGGGCGAGCTGCGGGTGCACTATCACGTCGCAGTTTTCTTCCCCTGGATTGACTCACAGGGGCGTCTTGATGTATCAATAATGGAGCGGGGACGACAGACTCCTATAGACGAGTTCATGGAAAGGTACTCTGGAGAGTTCGTTCATCTCGTGCGGCTGAGAACAGACGGGGCATTCACACCTCCCAAAAAGGCTCTCGACCCACTCCTAAACCGTTAATGTGAATAGCCTCCGACTATAATTACCGGATAAGATTGAAAAATACCGTCTCCTGGATTATTGTTGTCAATATGAAAAAAATATTTATAGCTGCCTTATATCTCATACTCACCGTCTCGCTGGTGTGGAGTATCTCTCCGGAATCCCGCCTCTTCGAGGAAGCGGAGAGACGCTACCGTAAGGGTGATTACCAGTTCGCCCTTTCGAGGTACGAAAAGCTGATCCGAGAGTACCCCGCATCCGAGTACAGCGCCGATGCGCACTATAGAAAGGGGCTCATACTCTTTCGAACCGGTAAAGCCGCCGAGGCCGTGGAGTATTTGACACGAGTGAAAAACCGTTACGGATACACCCGTTATGCGGCCTATATACCCTTTTGGCTGGGAGCCTCCTACTACGCCCTCGAAGAGTACGAGAGTGCTTTGGATTCGTTCGAGGCCTTCCTCGAAGAACGAAAGGATCGTTATGTCGACGATGCGCTCTTCTATGCGGCCCTCTGTAGGCGAGAGCTCGACAGAAACGAGGAGGCCCTCGAGACGGTGCGCCGCATCGATGATTCAGCGCAGGAGCTCTTCACCAATCCGCAGGTCTTCCGGCTCTATGCGGATCTTCTCGTAGAGACCGGAAGAGCGGAGGAGCTGTTGTCCGCCTATCGAGAGGTACCTCTCGAAGAAGCGCCGGAAGAGCTGCAGCCGTCCCTATCCCTCTACCGGGCGGAGGCACTCTACTCTCTCGGAAGAGGCGAAGAGGCCGAGCAGGAGTATCGTCGGCTCTTAGAGGGGCCGGCGGCGGTTTCTCGTATTGCCTATCAGCGTCTGTTCAACCTCTATCTGCAGAACGACGAAGAGGAGCAGAGGGACCGCATCTTAGAGAAGGCGCAGACGGCCCTCGCCGGCTCTCCCCGACTGCTGAACGAGTTCTACCTGAGGGTAGGGATCGAGAGCAGCAATAATGGAAGCTATGAGCTCGCAGAGAGCTATTTGCGTCGAGTGTGGCGCAGCGTGGAACCGTTACAGCTGAATCCTCTGCTCCCGATCTACCTCTCTTATGCGGTCGAGCAGAACGATGGGCCCGAGGCGGCTTTCGAATTGCTCGAAGGCTACTTGGAGGAGGTCGAGTCGGAGGAGTTAGAGGAGATTCCCGAGCGAAATGCCGAGACCGGTTCTTCGAGCAAGTCCGGCGCGGGATCGGTACGAGCGGAGCCTCTCCGATTCGCCGCCGTACGGCTGGCGGCAGAGGCAGGAAGGTGGGAGAGGGTCGAGCAGTACGGAAAGCGCTACCTCGAGCTCCACGAGGATTCGTCACACACCGGCCGGGTCTCATACCTCTACGCCTTCGCGCTCAGAGAGAGGGGAGAAGCAAGGGCCGCGCTGGCCGTGCTCGAGGATCTCACCGAAAAACGGGAGGAGGGGCGCTATTACGGGGATATTCTCAGGCTGACGGCAAAGGTCTACATGGATCTACAGCGATGGACTGAGGCCGAAGAGGTTCTGCGTGAATATCTCCCCCTCGTTCCGGCGGCTCCCGAAGCATACATCGATCTCGTACGCATCTCCTTCTCCCGAAAGAGCTGGGAAGCTGTGCTCGATTGGGCATCTGAACTACGAGAAGAGGTGGTCGGCTTCGAGAGCTCGTATCCGCAGGACCACCGAAAGGTGGTATACCTCGAGGGATTGGCGCGGCTCGGCTTGAAACGTTACGAGACGGGTGCGGAACAACTCGAGACCCTTATCGAAGAGGGATTCGTCGGGCAGAGCGAAGCCGAGGAGATCGGCCCCCATCTTCTCTTCTTCGCCGGATGGGGCCGTTACAAGGCCGCGGACTACAGGGCGGCGATCCGCCACTTTTCCATGCTCGAGGAGAAGTATCCCCGGCACCGGAGGGTACAGGAGAGCCGCTATCTGGCGGGATGGGCCGCTTTTGCAGATAACGATTACGCCTCTGCAGAGGAGTCATTCGCTCAATATGCCCGTTTTGCCGAATCCCGTGAGGAGAGAATGAAGGGGCTCTACATGTACGCGAAGAGTCTCTCTTCCGGTGGTAATCATCGGGAGGCTCTTTCGGTCTATCGCCAGGTCTTCGAAGATGGAGGCGGGAGCAGCGTAGCCGACGATGCCTTGTTCGAGTATGCTACGCTCATTGCTGAGTCCGGCGTCGGCAAAGAGGGACGGACCGAAGAGGCAGTGGACCTCTACATGCGGCTCTACAAAAGCTATCCCCGAAGCAGTCTCGCCGAAGAGGCCCTCTATCGCCGTGGCGAGCTCTTGCTGGATGCAGAGCGTTACGGGGAAGCTCGTGAGGCGTTCTACGAGCATCGCAGCCGATTCCCCGAGGGTGATCTGGTCGACGTCTCTCTCTACTGGGGGGCGAAGGCTGCCCGCAGTAGCGGTGAACCCTACGGATCGGCGCTGTTGCTCGAGCGACTCGTAGACGAGTACGCCGAGAGCAGCCTGCACTCGGAGGCGCTGCGGGAGCTCGCCGAGCTCTACGACGAAGTGAAGGACTATGAAAAAGCCGTACGCTATTACACACGTTTTCGCTCCCTCTATCCTCAACAGGCTGAGGAGTTCTCAGTAGGGCGGCGTATCGAGACGCTGAAGGAGATCATGGACGGAAAGAGTCCGCGCGAGGCAGAGCTCTCGGTAACTGTCGATGAGGAGGGACTCGACAGCGGTGAGGGACGCAGCGCCGCGGTGGAGTTAGCGGGCATCTATCTGAACCAGTATGCCGGCGACAGAGAAGAGCGGCAGCGCGAAGCGCTTTCCCTCCTCAGAAACGTGGTGGAGAGGGGCGAAGAGGGTTCGAGGACTACCGCCAATGCCCAGTACTTGATCGGTGAGTACTACCGGCGAGAGGGGGAGTACCGCAGAGCCGCCAAGGCCTACGCCGAGGCTGCGGCCCTCTCCCGGGGATACGATGATCTGACCGCCCGTTCGATGTACATGGCGGCAGAGACGGCCGATAAGGCAGGCGATGCGACCGGCGCGCGGCAGATGGTCCGCAAGCTGCAGTCCGATTTTCCCGACTCCGAATGGGCCGCCGAGGGAAGGAGGTTACTCGATGAGGAGCGTTAACTCCCCCACGACTGAACACTCGAGACCGAAACGGAATCGGATGTTCCGGAGACCATTTTTCGACGCCGCCTCGCTAAGCCTCCGGCTATCTCTGCTGTTCCTCTGCCTTCTCTCTGCCCCTCTCGCTGCACAGAGCGGCGACGGAGAGCCCGAGTCTCCGGGGGTAGAGGTCCCACCGGTGGTATTCGAGTACGATGCAGCGCGACAGCGGGACATAGACGTGCTGCTGCCGGAGGCCGAGCCGCTCGCGCTCCCTGAGATAGAGGCGGTCCTCCCGGTACCCGAAAAGATGGAGGTCTCTTCTCCTGAGGTGCCCATCTCTCCTCCGACCGAAAGCGGGGTAGGTTCGGTCGGAGAGGCCTCCTTCTTTAGCGAGGGGCGCATCGGCGTCGGTACCGACAACCACCTTCTCGGCGATATATCTCTCTACAAGCGGGGAGAAGGACCGCACTTCTCCGTCGGTTTCTCCCACGAGGGGAGCGACGGTTATGGTGAAGAGTCCTCCGGGAGCGGCTACTTTCACCGAAAGGAGGATCTGACCGGTTCTTTCGATGCAGAGGGAGAGCGGGCAGGGCTCGGCCTGCAGGGCGGTTTTACCGAACAGGAGAAGGGGCTGCAGGATTATGCCGATGCCTCCTCTGTCATCCACCGCTTCAGCCGAGCCTCCGTTGATGGGAGCCTCGCTCTGGGGTCGAATCTGTATGCGGAGGCTCAGACCGAGGCTCACTATAGCAGTCGTGTTTCTGCGGGCGAAGTCGACGGCGGCGACAGCTATTCGGACACCCTCTACGATGCATATATTGTTCCGGAGGCGTCGATCAGGTACGAAACCGGTTGGGGAGAGCTGAAAACCGGCGGCGGCTACGGCTACTACCGCAGCGCCGGAGAGGAGACCTTTCACAGCGCCGAGGGCTACGCCGAGATAGGTCTCTTCCTCTCATCTTTGGACATAACCGCCCGAGGGGGTGCCATGTGGGAAGAGGAGGAGGGAAACCTCTTTCCGTTCCTTTTGAAGATAGACGGTATGGCGGGGGATCTCTTCCACTACCGTCTCGAGGGGGGCTACGAGACCCGACGTTATACCTACCGCGAGTTGTGGAGCCGCTATCCCCTGCTCGACACGGCGGAGTCTCTTCTGCTCACCCACGGTTGGAGCGGCGCCGCCGGTATGGGGGGATCCCTCACGGAGCTCTTCGACTGGACGGCCGGAGCTTCGTACTTCGCGGCCGAAAATTATCCGGAACCCGGGAGTCTCGATGCCCGAGACCCGGAAGACGGACTCTTCTCCATCGAAACCGGCGGGGTGCGGCTCCTCGAGGCCGAAGCGAGCCTGACCTTCCGACCTCTCTCCACGCTCGACCTCAGCTTCGCGTGGGACGGAGAGATGTTCGGAGAGGTGACGCGGCCGGAGGGACAGCACCGCTTCTCGGCGAGTCTCGATGTGTCGAGTCCCGGCGACCGTTACGGGGGAGAGTTTTCCGCCGCCTATTCGGTCGAGCCGATTTCGGACTTGCCCGTGCTCGAGACCGGGGGGTATTATCGCCTCTCGGAGGGGGTCCTCCTGCGGGTGGAATGGACCGACATGCTCGGTCCCCTCGTGGACGATGGGCGCCGCATCTGGGGCGAGTACGTCGAGCCGGGGATGCAGCTGAGAATCATGACGGAAATATCGCTCTGAGATAGCGCTCGGAGATAACGTAACAAGGAGAGAAACATGCTGATACTATTGGAAAAGGGCGGGGTCATCATGGCCCTCATCATACTGCTCGCCTTCGTGGCGACGGTTATTATCGTCGAGAGGCTCCTCTACTTTCGGAAGATCCGGATCGACGAGAACACCATGATAGAGCGGCTGAAGTCGGCGCTGCAGAAACAGCACTACGATGAGGCGATCAACATCTGCGAAAACAACCCATCTCCCGTCTCCAACCTCATGAAGGTGGGGATCGAGCACCGCGATTACGGACCTTCGGAGATCAAGGATGCCATCATGTCCGCAGCTAACATGGAGATTCCCCTTTTGGAGAAGTATCTGACCTCTCTTGGTACGATCGCCCACATCTCTCCGCTGCTGGGCCTGCTCGGCACGGTCACCGGCAACATTCAGGCCTTTGGCGTACTGGGCGAATTCGGTTCGGTAGGCGATCCGGCACTGCTTGCCTCCGGCATTTCAGAGGCGCTGCTGACTACGGCCGCCGGTATCATCGTGTCGATTCCCGCGATCAGCTTCTACAATTTTCTGGTCAACAAGGTGAATCACATCATCGTGAGGCTCGAGAACAGGGTGAACGACATGGTGCTCCTGCTCGGTAAGGAGACGAGTACATGAGATTCAAGAGAAGATTGAAACCGACGGCTACGGTCGAGCTCGTCCCGATGATCGACGTGGTCTTCCAGCTGGTGATCTTCTTCATGGTCTCCAGCACCTTCATCCTTACCCCGGGCATATCTCTCACGCTGCCGGAATCCTCCACTGCGGAGCCGGTGGTAATGGGCAAGCTGGTGGTCACCATCGTCTCGGAAGAGGAGATCTACCTCAATAAGGAAGAGTACACCCTCTCCGCCCTCGATTCTGTGCTCGAGAGGCTGAAGAACCGAGAGGGGAGGGAGGAGATCCGCACCGTGGTGGTGGAGGGGGACCGATCCGTCCCCTACAGTCTCATGGTCAAGGTGCTCGATACCCTCAGGCGCGGCGGGTTCGACGGGGTAAATTTACGGATGCGTGATCAGTAGGAGCGAAGCAGAAAGCAATGACGATAGATAAGCTGATACCCGGAAAGGAGAGTGACCGCCTCTTAATCGCCATAGCGGCGGCGTTTCTCGTACAGGGTATCCTCGCACTCCTCCTCGGTTTCATCGACTGGGAGACGGAATCCACACTGAAACAGGAGTACGGCCCGGTCGAGGTGCAGCTGAGCAGTCCCGAGCCGCTCGAGCCCGAACCGGAGGAGCTGCCCGAGGAGCTGAGCCCCGAGGCGCCCGAGGAGCCGCAGCCTTCACCCGAGGCTCCCGAGGAACCGCAGCCGTCGGCTGCGGTGTCACCGCGCTCGGACGAGGCCGCACGGAGCGACGAGCCCGAGACCAGCGCCTCGGACGAGCAGGCTTCAAGACAGGAGCGCTCATCCGATGCGGGGCGCGACGAGCAGATACCCTCGATAGCAGAGGCTCTGCGCGAGGCCAGGGAGGCCGAAGAGTCCGGTGAGTCCAGGGAGGCCTCCGGCGCACCGACGCAGGAGATGACCGCTCCGGCCGAAGAGCGTGATCAGCGCGAGGCCAGACGCGACCCCGATGCGCGGGAGGAGCGGCCTCCCGTTCCGGAGCAGGAGGAGGAACCGCAGGAACAGTACTCGGAGGGATCGCGAGTCGAGCTTCAAGAAAAGCCGGAGGAGACCGCAGAAGGCATGACTTCGGGCCGGGAGCAGGAATCCGCGGCCCGGGAGCAGCAGCAGGAGCCCTCCGTCTTCGATGAAGGTGTATTGGACAAGATCGGGCCGAAAGACTCGGGTGAGCGCCCGGCGGAGGCCGACGATGCCGCGGACGGCAGCCGCACAGCCACCGGCTCTCAGCAGACCGGCCGTACCGGCGGAGCCGCCGAGGAAGGGACCGCGGGAGAGACAGGGCAGACGCGCGGCAAGGCGGGTGTCGAGGTGGATTTCGACTCCGAGGGGGTGAGCAGGAGGCTGCAGTACAGACCGGATCCCGAGCTGAACGAGGAGCAGGTGGCGAAATTACCGCCTGAGATCGAGCTCACCCTCTCGTTTCGACTCGATCCGTCTGGTATAATCACCTCTGTCTCCGTGCTAAACGGCTCGGGCGACACGGAGGTGGATACGCAGATAAGGCAGGCGGTGAGTAAGTGGCGTTTCGATCGCAGCGAGGGTGCCGGGCCCGTGGAAGGCACCTTCAGAATAATCCTCCGTACCGGCGGCTGAGCAGCTGCAAAAATAGTTCTAATCTTTAAAAAGGGATGTGTGCGTGAGTGTAAAGGCAGTTGGATTCGATGTGGACGGCACCCTCTACCCCTCGTACCAGATGGTCTTCAGCGCGATTTCCTCTTTCTTGAGCGCGCCGAGGCTGATGATCAAGTTTGCGAAGGTGCGTCGGGAGATTCGTGAAATCACCTACGACGGAGATCTTCGGGACATGCAGGCGGTGCTGATGGCCCGCAAGATAGGAGTCGACCGGAAGACGGCGGAACGCCTAATCGAGCGGGAGCTGTACCAGCGGTGGGAGCGCTCCTTCCGCTTCATATCCCCCTTCCGGGGAGTGAGGGAGACCTTGCTCAGCCTCAAGCGGAGCGGTTTTTTTCTCGCGGCCCTATCCGACTTTCCTGTAGAGGATAAGCTGCGCTATCTGGGCGTCGAAGACCTCTTCGATCTGGCGATGAGCTCGGAGGAGACGGGGTATTTGAAGCCGCACGAGGTGCCGTTCCTGCAACTGGCGAGACGGCTGGGAGTAGCTCCTGAGGAGATGCTCTATGTAGGTAATAGCGCAGAGTACGATGTACGGGGCGCCGATGCGGTCGGAATGAAGACGGCTCACTTCTCGAAGGGGAAAAACGGCGGAGTGCAGGCGGATTTTGTCTTTACCGATTTCTATCGCCTCAGAGACTGGATCATTTCGGGGATGTGAAAACCTATAATTGACAACTTCACCTTCCTGGGTAACAATTGGAGTAAGGTAAAACTGGGAGTGGGCACATGGTATTCTCTTTAGGCAATATACTCACCCTTCTTATCGTGGTTATCATCTTGGCCGTCTATCGGCAAATGGACAAGAACAACCGTTCCCTCGATAAGATCAAGCGCTATTCGGACAAAATAAAGGAAGAGCTCGACGCCTATGTGGAAGGGAAGACGAGCGAGTTGAAGAATTTCGGGGTGGAGCTCGATGTCCACCAGAAGACCGGAAAACAGATACTCAAACGTATCCAGTCCGCAGAGGAGGGCCTGCAGAACAGGGCTTCGGAGATCGAGGGAATCAGCACGAGGATAGGGGAGTACGACAAGGCTCTTAACGAGCTCCACAATATGACCGACCGGGTGGAGGAGAACCTCCAGCGTATCCACACCGAGTCTGAATTCGTAGACACGGTTGCAAAACGGGTAAAGGAGGTGCAGGGGCGCCTCGAGGAAGTGGAGAAGAGGATCCCCTCGCTCACCGAAGAGTTTGCCCAACAGAACCTCGAGCAGATCGAGCAGACCCGCGAAAAGGCTCTGCAGGATAGCCGCAAGCAGGCCGAAGAGTTCGACCGGCGTCTCGATAAGACCGGCGAACGAGTCTCCGGCGTCGAGCAGGAGCTCGAACGGCTCGAGGCGAGAAAGCAGGAGTTGGAGAATGACACCTTCGAACAGATACAGAACGTCTTGGATGAAAAGGTCTACGAGGCCGAACGACGCGGCGACGAGCTGAGGGACAACGTGCAGTCGGATCTCGAAACTATCAAGGGGAGGGCGGATGAGGAGCTGCGCACCTTCTCCTCGAGAATCGAGGAGCTGCGGGCGGAGCTGAAAACCTCTCTGGAGCAAGCCGCGGAGCGGGGTTCGAGCCTTCAGGACGAGGCCTTTGAGAGTGTAAAGGCTCACATACAGGAACGTAAGGGGGAGCTGCAGAGCGAGCTCTCGGAAATGATAGACGGTACGCGCGAGGAGCTCAACTCTCAACAGAAGGAGCTCGAAGGTGAGGTCTCGAAAGTAAAGAACGATTCCGAGAACCGCATCAATACCTTCTCGGTACGGGTAAACGATAAGGTCGGCGAGCTCGAGCAGCGGCTCACCGACTACGAGTCGGAAATCGGCTACCGCTTCGAAAAGATGGAGCAGGCCACACGGGACGTAGATGCACTCGATGAAAACTTACGTGCCGCAATGGACAGGGTGAGCGAGCGTATCAGAGAAGATTTCAAGACCTTCGAGAAACAGCTCGAGGGAGAGCGAGAGGAGCAGCGCCAGAAGGCCCAGCAGGAGATCCAGACCGTGCACGACGCCCTCTCCGAGGTCGAGCAGGAGCTCTCGGATCTGAAGGACCAGGCATCACAAAACGTTTCCGCAAAACTCGATGCCTTCGAGGAGGGCTTTTACCGAGAGCTCGATCAGCGGGATGTGAACGTGCGGCAGCGCTTTACCGACTGGAAGCAGGAAGTAGAGCAGCGGCTCTCCTCTCTATCCGAGGAGCAGGAGGAGCAGCGCAGGCAGGTGGAGAACGAGTATGCCGAATCGCTGAAGGAGCGGCTCGGTGAGCTGCAGACGAAGATCTACGGACAGCAGGAGAAGTTCGAGGAGCAGGTGCAGTCCTTCCAGAACTGGGTCACCGAACGTATGGATGGCCTCTCGCACAGCCTCGACAGTCTCGACGAAGAGCTGAAGTCGAAGATCGACGAGGTAAAGGATCAGTCCTGGCGCAGTTTTCAGAAGGAGTTCACCGACTACAGCACCTCTGTCGACGAGCAGTTGAAGAAGTCCGAACGGGAGCTCGAGGGCAACCTCTCCTCGCTGCACAGCTCGATCACGGAGAAAAGGGACGAGCTCGTCTCCGAGGTGGAGAGTACCGAGTCCGATGTCACTCTGTGGAGAAATCAAATAGACCAGAAGATGGAGGATGCGGAGAACGACATCACCACCCGCTACGACGACCTTCGGAAGGAGATCGACAACACCGTCGGCATTCTCAAGGAGGAGTTCGAGTCCCAGCGCGACGATCTCATTCTCCAGACCCAGGAGGAGCGAACCCGCCTCAAGAACGAGCTGAAGGAGCTCTCCGACAAGGTGCTAGAACTCGAGTCGGAGCTGCAGCGCAAGACCGACTCCGCGCTGGAGAACTTCGACAGAGAGTACGAGAACTTCATGCTCGAGGTACAGAAGAAGAACCGGGAGTTTCAGGGCGAGCTCGACAAACGGATAAAGGACTTCCGCGGTGTCAGCCAGGAGACAAAGGAGAAGACCGAGCAGATGCAGAAGAAGCTCTTCGGAAAGGTCGAAGAGGATTCCAAGGCTCTTCAGGCGAACTTGCAGGAGATCGACAAGCGGCAGAAGAGCTTCATCCAGCAGACCAAGATCTTCGACCGTGCCGACAGCCTCAAGGAGAACCTCCAGGAGAATATCGAAGAGCTGAAGGCGGAGATCACGCGAGTACAGGCACTAAGCAACGAGATTCTCGAGACGGAGAAGAAGTTCGTCAGCATAAAGAAGATGGGAGACGAGGTCTCGGCTAAGCTCAACCGCTTCATGAACGAGAAGCGGCGTATCGAGGAGATGGAGGGTGACTTCAAGAAGCTCATCAACATGTCACAGAGCATCGACACCCGGCTCGAGCAGGTTACCGAGAGCCACGATGAGCTCCAGAATATCCAGGCCCAGGTGCGCCAGCTCGAGAAGCTCGAGCAGAGCGTGGAGCAGAAGTACGAGCGACTCGAGAACAAGCAGAAGGTCCTCGACACTACCGCCGACCAGGTAGACAAGAACTTCCAACGGATAGACGAGCTAGAGCAGCACATCGAGAAGCTCGAGGAGCGCGCAGGAGACGTCCCGCGTCAACTCGAGGACATTCGCGGCGACATCATGTCCCTCAGCCAGAACAAGCAGAAGGCCGATCAGGCGGTTGAACAGCTGCAGTCCCTCGACAAACTGCTGAACGACATCGAAGATAGAATGGAGAAGATGCAGAAGGCCCGCGAGTGGCTCGCCCGCACCGAGACGCGGCTGCAAGAGGTGAGTGATCAAGCCAAAGAGCAGGTAAACCTCCTCGGCACCATTCTCAAAGACGGCGCCAAGGAGCAGGAAAAGGGCGAGGGAGCCCCTTCCATGGGAGCACGCGACGTAGTTACCCGCCTCGCACACCAGGGCTGGTCGGTAGACGAGATCGTGAAAGCCACCAAGCTCTCAAAGGGCGAGGTGGAGCTCATCCTCGAAATAGTCCCGAGGAAGTAGCCGCGGCCTCGAGCAGCCTGCTCCCTCTCGCTCAGAGTGAACTCGTTTTCCATCCCCATTCGAAACACAATGTATAAAATTCCTTTAAAACTTGACGCTCTATTGAATCGCTTAGTATTTTAACATCGAAACGCACGACGGAAATCACAATTAAATGAATACAATTACATCATATTGAGGGAAACATGTCTAAGAAGAAGGAAAAGCAGCACGCCCCGCAGGAAGAGAATGCAAAGGACGAAGAGGTAGCGGGGAAGACCAAGGACGAGAAGCAAAACAATGGAAATAAGCAGGAAGTCGGCGTATCCGAAGAGGCCTCCAAGGCTCTGGAAGAGAAGGACGCGTATATTACCGAGTTAGAGAACAGAGTAAAGGAGCTGGAGGCGGAGAACAGCGAGCTCAAGTCTCAGTACCTGAGGAAACAGGCGGACTTCGAAAATTTTCGCAAGCGCGTGCAGCGGGAAAAAAAGGAGGCGATCCAATATGCCAACTCGGATCTCCTGCTCGACCTCGTCTCCATAATCGACGACTTCGAACGGGCCATCAGATCTTCCGAGGAGTCCAAAGACTTCGAGAGCTTTCACGACGGCATCAAGCTGATAGAGAAGCAGTTCGTCGGAATGCTCGAGCGCAAGTACGGCCTCAAGAGAATGGAGAGCGAGGGAAAGGAGTTCGATCCCCAGATGCACGAGGCCATAAACATGGAAGAACGGCCCGATTACGACGTTCAGACGGTCATGGAGGACTACCAGCGCGGCTACATGCTCCACGATAGGGTGCTCCGCCACTCCAAGGTAAAGGTGGCTGTTCCGGCAAGAGATGGGGGCGAATCGCAAGAGGCAGTCTCTAACGGCGGAGCTTCCGACGAGAGCGCCCCAGACGAGGGCGCTTCGGCCGAGAGCGCTTCGCATGAAGGTGAAAACGTACAGAATGCTTCCGAGGAAAAGTCGGAAGAGTAATGAATAAAAAAGAACACAATAAGAGGAGAGAAGATAATGGGTAGGATAATAGGAATCGACTTAGGAACAACCAACTCCTGCGTCGCAGTCATGGAAGGAAACGAGTCGGCGGTCATTCAAAATGCCGAAGGACAGCGCACGACCCCCTCCATCGTCGGTTTTACCGGGAAGGGTGAGCGGCTCGTAGGCCAACCGGCGAAGAACCAGATCATCACCAATCCCGAGAACACCGTGTATTCCATAAAGCGGTTTATGGGTAGACGCTATTCCGAGGTGCCCGATGAGATAAAGATGGTCTCGTATCACACCGATGAGGCGCCCAATGGCGACGTGAGAATAAAGATACGGGACAAGGAGTACTCCCCCCAGGAGATTTCCGCGGCGGTACTCCAGAAGATGAAGCAGACTGCGGAGGACTATCTCGGCGAAGAGGTTACCGAGGCGGTCATAACCGTCCCTGCCTACTTCAACGACAGCCAGCGGCAGGCAACTAAAGATGCCGGCCGTATTGCCGGGCTCGAAGTAAAGCGAATCGTCAACGAGCCGACTGCCGCGTCGCTTGCCTATGGACTCGGTAAGGAGAACAAAGAGGAGCGTATTGCCGTGTACGACCTCGGAGGTGGTACCTTCGACATTTCCGTCCTGGAACTCGGCGACGGTGTATTCGAGGTAAAATCCACCAACGGCGACACTCACCTCGGCGGCGACAACTTCGACCAGAAGGTTATCGATTGGCTCGTGCAGAACTTCAAGAATGACCACGGTATCGATCTCAGCCAGGACAGGATGGCCCTTCAGAGACTCAAAGAGGCAGCCGAGAAGGCCAAGATCGAGCTCTCCAGTACCCAGTCGACCGAGATCAATCTGCCGTTTATCACCGCGGACAATGCGGGGCCGAAGCACCTCCAGTACACACTGAGTCGTGCCAAGTTCGAGCAGATGATCAGCGACCTGGTGGAGAAGACCAGGGGACCCGTGGAGAGTGCCATAAAGGACGCCGGTGTGAGCGCCTCCGACATCGACGAGATCATTCTCGTAGGAGGTTCCACCAGGATCCCCAAGGTGCAGGAGATCGTAAAGGAGCTATTCGGCGGTAAGGAGCCCCACAAGGGCGTCAACCCGGACGAGGTCGTGGCGATGGGTGCCGCCATTCAGGGCGGTATTCTCGGAGGAGACGTCAAGGACGTACTCCTGCTCGACGTAACTCCTCTCTCCCTCGGAATAGAGACGCTCGGAGGCGTCTTTACCAAGCTCATAGAGAGGAACACTACGATACCGACGAGAAAGAGCCAGATATTCTCCACTGCGGCGGACAACCAGACAGCGGTCTCCATTCATGTGCTGCAGGGTGAGAGAGAGATGGCCGGTCAGAACCGAACGCTCGGCCGCTTCGACCTCGTAGGCATTCCGCCCGCACCGAGGGGCGTGCCGCAGATCGAGGTAACCTTCGACATCGACGCGAACGGCATCGTCCACGTGTCTGCCAAGGATCTCGGCACCGGTAAGGAGCAGAAGATCCGCATCGAGGCATCGTCCGGCCTCTCCGAAGACGAGATCAACAAGATGGTCAAAGAGGCCGAGGAGCACGAAGAGGAGGACAAGAAGGAGCGAGAGAAAATCGAGGTCCAGAACGAGGCCGATTCGCTCATCTACTCCACCGACAAGGCTCTTACGGACTACGGCGACAAAGTCGGCGACGAGGAGAAGCAGAAGATCGAGTCCGCCAAAGAGGAGCTGCAGAATGCCATCAACAGCGGCGACACCGAGCAGATGAAGGAGAAGATGGAAGCCCTCAAGCAGGCAAGCCACAAGCTCGCCGAAGAGATGTACAAAAACACCGGCGGTCAGGAAGGCGGCGCCGAAGGCGCGGCAGGAGCCGGTGGACCCGAAGGCGCAGCCGGAGCAGGCGGTGCGGATACAGCAGGAGCCGAAGGCTCTACGCAGTCGGGCAGCGGCGAGAATGTTGAGGACGTTGACTACGAAGTGGTGGACGACGAAGAGAACAAGAATAACTAAAGAAGGGTGATGTAAACTGTGGCAAAAAGAGACTACTATGAAGTCCTTGGGTTGTCGAAAGACGCCTCCAAGGAGGACATAAAAAAGGCATACAGAAAGCTCGCAGTTAAATATCATCCCGATAGAAATCCCAACGACTCAAAGGCCGAGGAGTTCTTCAAGGAGGCCTCCGAGGCCTATGAGGTCTTGAGTGACGATAAGAAGCGGCAGGCCTACGACCAGTTCGGCTTCGCCGGTGTAGAAGGAATGGGCGGCGGCTCAGGACAAGGCGGAGGCGGCGCTCAGGATTTCAGCTCTGCCTTTCGGGATTTCGAGGATATTTTCGGCGATTTCGGCGATATTTTCGGATCCTTTTTCGGCGGGGAGAGCCGCAGAGGTAGGTCTTCGCGGCGGCAAGCTTCGAGGGGAGCAGATCTGCGGTATAACTTGGAGGTCTCGTTCGAAGATGCCGTTTTCGGCACCAAGGTGGAGATCTCCTATAATCGACACGTCATCTGCGGCTCCTGTAACGGAACGGGTGCCGAGGATGGAGGCGGAAGAAAAACCTGCCCGACCTGCGGAGGCAGCGGCCAGGTGCGAAGGAGTTCCGGCTTCTTCTCCATCGCCTCTCCGTGCCCTACTTGTAACGGCGAGGGCTTCGTGATAGAGAATCCCTGCAAGGCCTGTCATGGAAACGGGGTGGTCGACAAGAAACAGAAGCTGAAGGTTACCATTCCGGCGGGTATCGAGAGCGGTAAACGCATCAACATACCCGGTCAGGGCGATGCGGGTCCCAACGGCGGACCGGCCGGCGACCTCTACGTGTATGTGCAGGTCAGGCCTCACAGCCATTTCGAACGTCACGGGAACGATATTTACTGCGTAGTTCCGATTTCGTTCACGCAGGCGGCGCTCGGCGCGGAGATACAGGTCCCGACGCTGGACAAAAAGAAGGTGAAGCTCAAGATACCCGCGGGATCTCAGAACGGTAAGGTGCTCCGGTTGAAGAACGAGGGAGTGCCGTACCTCCACAACACCAACAAGCGGGGAGACCTCTACATAAAGATCAGAGTGGAGGTGCCGAAGAAACTCAACTCCAAGGAGAAGAAGATCCTCGAGGAGCTGTCGGAGCTCCAGGGAGAGGAGAACAATCCTCAACCGATACCTCTCTCGGAGTTGTAGCTGCAGCCGTGCACAACAAAACTCATGTAACGCGAGCGCATATTATCCGATAACGCGGTACCGTGAAACGGCGGATACGAAGTCATCCGGTGTTTCAGGCGAGAGATGAACACTGCACATCGCGGCGGGGCGAGTATGAGAAAAAAGTCGACGCGGAAACCGCATACACGGTTGTCCGTACGTGCACATGCGGCCGGAGGTTTTCTTCTTCCGGGCATAGCTCACTACATGAAGAACGCGCTCACTCGCTATCAACTGGCCCTCGAAGTCTGTCTGAGAGAGTGTGAAAAAGAGAGGGAGAGAGCAGGGGAAAGCCCGAGCACCGGGCTCCCGTACGAAGAGGCGGTCCGCACGACTGTCGAGGGCTATGGAACCGAGGTAGAACCCTTTCTTCGAGTGGTCGACTGCCTCTCCGCCTCTTCCATGAGAGCTGCAGAAAGAGTATCATGCGGGGCAAATGCCGGAGAATGTGTGAGGGGAGAGACGTACGGCTTTAGAACGGGGGGACGTACGATATCGCCTGTAATGGTGGAGCTCCTAAATCTGTCGGTACGCCGTGCAGGCAGCCGATTGGAAGCCGGCGAAAGCGTCTATTCGCTTGACGATGAGAACTGCATAAGAGCCATCACCCCTCTTGTCGGCTTGCTCTCGTTGCTGATCGAGACCAGTCGCTCTGAGACGGTCTTTCTTGAGTATACTCTTTCACGTGGCAGGGGCTGTCTTCTCCTGTCAGTAGAGGGGGGCTGGTGGAAGCTCCAGCTTATCCGGATGTCGCTCTTTCGCGGAGCCGTCGCTCCCTTTCCCTGGAAGGCGGGGCGGCGCGGGAAGCTGATACGGGTAGGGCTGTTATTTTGAACCCATATTGAGATTCAAGATATGTGCCGATACATATGAGAAGTATTTCATTTGAGGGGGAACGGTTTGAAACCAAAAAACTTTATACCTGCGGTGACATCTCTATTCTTGTTCGTGAGTATATTCACTCCCCTGTGCGCCGAGGCCGAAGATGAGGAGACGCGCACTCTCGATATCGAGCTGTTAGTCGAGGAGTTCTACTCGTCGGAGGAAGGGGGCGAGACCATCGAGATGGACTCGAACGACGACGGAAGCGTCGATTATCTCATGAGAACCTCATCGAAGGGAGAGAAGAGCGCTGAGGTCCTCGATTACGATCACAACGGCGAGATGGATGACTTCTACTACTATGAAGAGGGGGTGCTTATAAGCCGGGCTATAGACTCGAATGCGGACGGCAGAATCGACATATGGGTTTATCTCGACGAGGGGGTCTATGTGAAGCGTTACGAACGCGATGTCGACTACGACGGAGAGATAGAGACGGTAAAGGATTACGAGGAAGAGTCAAAAGAGCGTGCGAAGAAGAGAAGACAGAACTAGAATTTGCCGGCGAGCAGGGAGCCGAGAATGGAAGAGACGATTTCCGGACTACATGCAATCGAGGAGGCACTCAAGCGGGGAAACGTGGCGGGAACCCTCCTCGTAGAGAAGAGCAGCAGCAGAATAGAGCGTTTGGTCAAGCTTGCGGAGAAGAGGAAGTGCCGCATACGGCGCGTGTCCAGTCGGGAGCTCGAGGAGGCCTCCTCGAGCGAAGGGGTCAGGGATGCACTCCTCATTCTGCAGAGCGGAGAGGATGAGGAGCGAGGAAAGGTCAAGGACCTGAAGAGCTTCGTCGAGCGGATGTACGCAGGCGGAACACCACATAGCCTGGTTGTCCTTCTCGACGGTATAACCGATCCCCACAACGTCGGGGCGATACTGAGGAGTTGCGACCTCTTCGGCGCCGACCTCGTAGTCATTCCCTCGCGTCGCAGCGCCCGCATCAACGAGACGGTGCGGCGAATATCCGCCGGTGCGGCCTCCTACGTTGCTGTGGTCGAGGAGACAAACATTCGACGGGCGGTTGCACAGCTGAAAGAGGCGGGATACTGGACCTACGCCGCAGATGTGGATGGAGATGCCCCGTGGAGCATCGATCTCGAGGGGAGAATCGCCATAGTACTGGGGTCGGAGGACAAGGGCGTCCGACGGGTGGTCAAGGAGGAGTGCGACGGTACGATATCAATTCCCACATTCGGCCACATAGACTCCCTGAACGTATCGGTAGCCGCCGGTATTCTCATGTACGAGTACAGCCGTCAGTATAGCTTGATGAGATAATATCAAGAAATAAAGAAGTTGTTGCCGATGTCGCTTCTCGTCCAGGCTCCGTCGAAGCGGATTCTCTTGATACCGCGGTATGCTTTGGAGTTGGCTTTGACGATGTTCTCCCCGAGGCCGACTACGGTGAAGCTCCTCCTCCCATTCGTGTAGATCTGCTTCGAACCATTCTTGGTGTAGGTTGCGCCGTGAAAGATTAGAATATCTCTCTCGGGAACGGGAGATTCTATGTGCACCGGAATATCCTCGTAGATCTTGTAGGGGTAGGCCTCGCCGGCTACTACCACTCCGACCGCAGAGTCCTGGGAAAGGGAGAGGGAAAAGGAGTTCACAGTCTGGTTCTGGATCGCCTCCATCAGGTTACCGAAGTCCGATTGAATCAAGGGTGCGATGACCTGAGCCTCCGGATCACCGAGACGGACGTGGTAGCTGGTGACAAGACTGTCCTCGTCGTTCACGATGAGGCTGATAAAGAGCACCCCCCGGTAGAAAAGGCCTTCCTGCTTGAGTCCTTCGATGGTCGGTTCCACCACGCTTTCGATAATACGTTGGTAGGCTTCGCTGCACACGATGGGGACGGGACAGACGGCACCCATGCCGCTGGTGAGCACTCCTTCCTCGTTGTCATGTGCCTTGGTGTAGTCCGAGGCGGGGGGGAGGGCGAGGTAGTTCTGTCCGTCCACGAAGGCGATGACCGAGAGGTTGTAGCCCTCAATGTAAGGCTCGGCAATGAGCACGTCTTCGGCCAAGATGTGTAGGCCGAATTCCAACAGTTCTTCCCTGGAGTCGGATTCGAAACTCCGCGCGAAGCGGGTAAGTCCGTTCTTCTTCAGCACGATGCGACCCGGATGAGCCTCGAGGTAGCCTTCGAGCTCCTCTGTATTTCGGATCAGCTCCGAATGCACGGTATGAATACCGTGTCTGTGCATGAACTCTTCGGCGAACCACCTGTCGGACTCTATGCGGGCAGCCTCTTTGGTGGCACCGAATACCGAGAATCCCGCCTCACAGAGGCTGTTTACCACTCCTGCCGCCTGTGAGGCTTCGGTACCACAAAATACGAAATCTATGTTCCTGCTCTTGCAGGCCTCGAGTACCTGGGCCGGATCGGTGGTATCCAAATCGGGGATGTTTTCACCTATCTGCTGCGTCCCGGCGTTGCCGGGGGCAATGTAGAGGGCACTTATCCTGTGGCTCTTCGAGAAGGCCCAGGTTACCGCATGTTCTTTGGCCCCGGATCCGATTACGAGAACTTTCACCTTATCCTCCCTGTAAACGACAGCATGATCTGTGTTGTGGTAGGTGTGTAGCGATTACTCATACGAACTACTGAAGGCTGTTTTACGGGTTTTCTCCGCATTCTACTGTGGTTATCGACTCTGAATAGGGATACGACTCCGTGAACCCTTCAGCTCAATTGGACCGTACCACCGGAATCATAATTAATCAAGATGATGAGAGCGATACCAGTAATTCTGATATGATGAGAGATAGTCTCGAAAGACGGCGCGATAGCACTCTTCGCTGCCGCATCTCATGAGACTGTCTCTGAGTGACGAACCGCCCGGGAGGCCTTTCGTGTAGGCGGTGAGGTGCTTCTTCATCTCCTTGACCGCTATCCTCTCCCCGTAGTAGTGGAGAGCCCGGCCGAAGTGCTTCAGAGCGGTCTCCATTCGCAGCTTCGGCGAGGGCCGTTGTCCGGGACCGACTGTCTCGGAATAGTTTTCCGTGACGGCATCCGGGGAGATTGAGGATACTACTCTGCGGCTGTCGGAGAAGATGAAGGGATTGCCTATGGCGCCGCGGGCGCACATAATGCCGGCGCAGCCGGTCTGCGCAAGCATGTCTCGTACCGCCTCGGGGCCGAAGAGGTCGCCCGAGCCGATGACCGGAACTCCGACGGAGGAGACGAGCTCGGCGATCAGACTCCAGTCGGCGGTTCCCGAGTAGCCCTTCGCCCGTGTGCGCGCGTGGAAACCAATGGCAGAGACTCCCGCCTCTTCGGCAGCACGGGCAGCTTCGAGGTAGTTGATCGATTCCTCATCCCACCCCGAACGGATCTTCACGGTTACGGGCACATCGGTACGGGAGGTGAGGGCGGCGACTATCCTGTGTAGGGTCGAAGGCTTGCGCATCAGCGCGGCTCCCGCACCGGTCTTGACCACCTTCGGTACGGGGCAACCGCAGTTGATGTCGATGAGGCTCGGCTCATACCGCAGGAGCGCGGGTAGAGCCCGTATTGCTTGCTCGGGCTGCGAGAGAAATATCTGAATGCCGAGCAGCTGCTCCTCCTCGCCGCGCCCCATGAGGGCGAGCGACTTCTCGTTACCGCGGGCTATCGCCTCGGCGGAAACCATTTCGGTGTAGCAGAAGTCGGCACCGTGGCTGCAGCAGAGCTCGCGAAAGGCCTTGTCGGTGTAGCCGGCGAGAGGAGCGAGAAAGAAATTTCCGGGGACATCGAGCTTGCCTATCTCAATCGGGCGGTGAAGAGATGCGGAAGGTACCATGCCGACTTCGAAAGGACGCGGATGTACGCCCCGTTACTCCTCTATACCGAAAAAGGTGAGGCTGTTGGCATAGAGCTGCTCGGCTACCTCCTCGACGGGTTCCTCGCGGAGATCGGCGATTGAGGTGGCGATGGCCTCCAGGAATGAGGGCCTGTTGCGCTTGCCGCGGTACTTTGCCGGCACCATGAAGGGGCTCTCGGTCTCTATAAGCATCCTGTCCAACGGCATGTTCTTTGCCGTTTCGTGGAGGTTTCGGGCGTTTCGGTAGGTGACATTGCCCGCAAAGGATATGTAGAGGTTGATCTCGAGGGCCTCCTGCGCGTATGCCCAATCCTCCGAATAGCAGTGGAGGACTCCGCCCTTAGAGGGAAGCTTGTCTTTGAGGATGTCGAGGACATCACTGCCTGCTTCGCGGTTGTGGATGATCACGGGCAGATCGAGCTGCTCCGCCATTTCCAGCTGGCGAATAAAAAGCTCAATTTGACTGTCTTTATTGCCGAATTTTCTATAGTAGTCGA
>CAYFVU010000034.1:0-29574 GCA_964346645.1 uncultured Spirochaetaceae bacterium
CCGCGCAGAGCTTATTGCAGGGGTATAGAGAAATCGTAATTACCTGTCGTGAGGGGAAAAGCGATTTCCTCGTCGAGAGGGCAATGGAGGCCGGCGCACCCGGTGCCACCATATCCCGCTTGAGCCGTTTGAAGCTTCAGAGACAGGAGGGACAGTCTGCAGCAAGCGAACGGGCGATAATCTGCGTCCCGGAGGATATCTCTGATCGAGTCACGGATTCCCTCGTCAACTGTGTAAATGATGAACCCAATGAGGTGGACAGTATCCACATTAACGATACCTCCCATGTGTTTACTCACATGGCATAGAATATAAGTATGTTCGAGGGTGACGTTAGGCAACCGTAGCCTGGTTACTCGCACCTGCTCGTTGTTCAGCCTGCCGTAGTGGAAGTAGTTTTTCCCTGGGAAGAATCGAGAAAAAAACCGCCGGCGGTATATCCGGCGGTTTTATCGCAGCGCGGCATTAGCACCGTTACGACAGTTCCCTGTAGTCGTCTATAATTTTGCGGGTATCCAGCTGTCTACCAGTTCACGGTTCTCTTCTATCCACTTTGCCGCAGCCTCCTTTTCGCCCAAACCGGAGTTGGACACGGTGTCCATGAGGGAACCGATCTGCTGCATGTCGAACCTGATGTTCATGAAGAGTTGAGAAACTCTCGGCATGTCCATGATGAAATTCTTTCTGCAGATGGCACGGACAAGCTCTTTACCACCGTAGATCCCCTTGGGATCTTCGAGAAACTTGAGGTCCCAGCGTGCGAACTTCCAGTGGGGAGCCCAGCCGGTTACGACGATGGAGTCCTTGTTGTCGATCGCCTTCTTGAGGGATGAGGTCATGGCCGGGCCGCTCGAGCTCAGAAGCTTGAGATCGAGGTTATACGACTCGATGGCCGTCTCGGTGTTTTTCATGATGCCTGCTCCTGCGTCGATGCCGACGATCTCTCCATTGAGCTTGTCCTTGATGCTGTTGAGTTGATCGATGCTGTCGACCTCCAGGTAGGAGGGAGCGACGAGTCCGATCTTTGCCTGGTCGAACCAAGTTCCGAGTACGTCGAAGTCTTTATGGAACTTGTCCCAGTAGGCCTTCTGGGTTACTGGCATCCAGGTCTCGACCATGATGTCGGAGTTCGACCCTGCGACGGAGGAGTACTGCAGTGCCACTTCGGCCATGGTCTTCTCTACGCTGTATCCCATCTCTTCGAGAATGATCTCGACCATATTGGTAAATGCGATGGTCTCGGCCCAGTTTCCGTAGGCAAGTTTGACAACCTTGGGTTCGCCCGATGATTCCGAGGAGCTCTCCTCCGCCTGTGCAGCTCCGGAACGGTCGGAACATCCCATAGCCATCGAGACCGCAAAAGCGAGTACGACGGCCAAGAGGATAAGCGTAAGTCTCTTATTAAATTTTTTCATCTTCTTTTCTCCTTTTCTTTGCAGTATTCTAAATATTAGAGTTGAAAATTAGAATACTAAGTTGTTTTATACGGTTTTTGGATTATAGCAAAGTTCAATTTGAAGTGTCAAGTCTGAAAAGTTAATAAATATCTATAATATATAAAAATAGTTAGAAAATTTATTGTTTAAATAATTTTCGAGAAGAAATGAACTGTTATTTCTATTTATAGCAATAATTAATAAAGATATAAACATCTTATAACACGAATAATAAGATAGAAAATCCCTACGCAGTATAGATATGTCTACGGATCCTCACTCACCGGCGAGCTCGAGGAGCGCACCGGTCAGCACCTCGCATCCCTTGACGATATCATCCAAGTCGGTGTTCTCCTCGGGCACATGGCTCCTTCCGTCGATGCTCGGTACGACCACAGGGCATAGGGTACGGCTCATCGCCTCGGCCCTCACCGCAACCTTTCTCCTCTTCATCGTGCTCACCGCGGTGCCCATAGAATCAAAGTTGGCGGGTGTTCTGCTGACCTTCCTCACCTTCTTCTTTCAGCAGATGTCCCCTCCCATCTTCTTTACCATCGTGCAGACAAAGATACCCGCCTCGCGCGTGGGTACTGCCAGCGGGCTGCTCAACGGGACGGGAAACGCGGGAGGAATCTTAGGCCCGCTGGGGGTTGGATTCACCGTCTCCCTGACCGGTTCTTACTCCTTAGGATTGATGTTTTTGGGGGTGTGTGCGCTCGTTGGAGCTCTCACGCTCGTGATAGGCTATAGGCAATAGACGGAACGGTTTTCTCCGAAAAGATTGATTGCCGAGCGCTCGAGAACATGCTGGAGAGATATTCGCTTCTGCAGACGGTCGACCCTATGAGGATAGTGGCTGTACCTTACCTCCAATAGGGAGGGATAGCCGATCGTTCGCCCACATCTGTGCCGAATCTTGAATCACCGGAGTTGCGATAACGTCCGCAGATCCATAAGTCTCCAGATGCATCTTCTACAGTATTGCCTCCGCCTAACCAGAAGCCCTGTTCGCTGCTGAGGGCGGGTACTAATACTCGAGCTCTTTCTTGATTCAGCAATAAAGTGCCGAGAGCCAGAGCTTATTCCGTGCGTTTTGTATCCATGTAGTACACTCCTTCATGAGTCGGGAATGGAGTCGACCCGGGTCAGGCCAGCCCCTGCAATGCTGCTCCTACTGCGTATGCAGCCACCGCGGCGACGCCTCCTACGAGAAGCATTTCGATCCCCGACTTCAACCAGTTTCTACCGGTGATGTAAACCTTGAGCGCGCCCAAGAGAAAGAGTGTGAGCCCGGTTAGCACACAGGCAGCAAGGAAGGAGAACCCGCCGACGACCGGGACGAACTGGGCCACCACATAGGCAAGCAGTGGAATGAAACCGAAGGCTGCGAAGGAAAGAAAGGTCGCAACCGCATTGTGCAACGGAGACTCCGTCTCTTCGAGAATGCCCAGTTCCTCGACCATCATCACATCGACCCACACCTTCTCGTTTCTCGAGAGGATATCCACCATAGACTGCGCGTCCTCAGTGCCCATCCCCTTATCGGTATAGATCTCGACCATTTCTTGTTTCTCTCCGTCGGGGTAGTGTTCTACCTCCCACTCTTCACGCCGACGTTCCATGGCGTTGTACTCGTTCTCACTTTTTGTGCTGAGATAGTCACCGACGGCCATGGAAATTCCGTCCGCAATCAGATTGGCGAAGCCCATGATGAGCACGACGCCCGCTGCGAGCTTGGCACCGGCCACGCCGGCCACCACCGCAAACGTCGTAATGATGCCGTCCAATCCGCCGTACACGATGCTTTTGATGTATTTGCCGCGTTCCTGCGTGTGTTTTTCTGTGGCCTGCCCGTCCTGCGTTCCCGAAGACCTCGAGCCACCTTGGTGCGCTTGTTTCGCTGCCTCGATGTCATCTCGCTCGAACGCTTCACGGGCTTGGTCAAGTCTTCTCGTGATCATTGGTCTCTCTCCCTTCTATTCTATAGGATGCTGTCCTTAATGGGCAAATGATAGGGTAAAATCATAACTTTACAAAGACCGTTGCATTTGATGTTTTTATCATAACAACTTACTATTTCATTGCCTCCCTTTGATAGAAAAATTAGTTAATGAGCACTACGGCTCTGCTCCTCATCATCTTACCGGCTATGCGTGGTGATACCCCATTTTTGATGAAGCAGTTTTCACCGCCGCCTTTTAGTGCTACAGTGTTCCAATGATCGTAGGCAGTCACAGCTCCCGCTACAGCCTCGTGAGGGAGGAGCTTCTCTCTATCATCCGGGAGCTCGCATCCGCCGGCCGGAACGAGGTAAACCGACTCCCCACCGAGGAAGAGCTGGCCAGGAGTCTGGGTGTCAGTGTGGCCACGGTCCGTGAGGCGCTGCGCATGCTCGAGAGGGAGGGAATCGTCTCGAAGCGCCATGGGGCGGGCAACTTCTACCACAAGAGCGCCCTCGATCTGAACATGAGGATCGACACCATTCTGCACTTCTCCGAGCTGCTGAGAGACGGGGGCTACGAGGTCACCGAACGCTGCGAGAACGTGAGTTTCCGTCCCGCCGATGAGGAGGAGCAGCGCTGTTTCGGCGTTTCGGCAGAGTACTTCGCCTACAGCTGGCTCTACCTGGCAGACGGGAAGGTGGCCATCTACACGACCAACCTGGTGCCTGCCGAGCTGCTGAGCGCGAAAGACAGGCGAGAGATAGAGGTTCAGTCGAACGTGATGGAGTTCATCTGGCGCTATACGGGCGAGCGAATAACCAACGCGAACGTGTCCATAGAGCCCCGGCTCGCGTCGGAGCGTGAGCTCTGGGCATTCGAAACGGAAGGTCTGGTTTCCCTCATCGAGTGGAAGCAGACCTTCTACAACCACCGCGATAAGCCGGTGGCCTACGTGCTGGTCGCCTTTAACCCGCAGGTCGTAAAGATGCACCTGCTGCAGAAGTGGTCATAGGCCGCAGGGGCCCAGTTTTTTTCCGCACCGATTCGGTGTTTATTTGGCGATCAGCCCCATTCCGCTTTCCATACGGTGCGTATAACCAGGCCAGAACTGGAAGGCCGAACAGTCGGTGGTGTTGATGATCACACCTGCGCCTTGGTCCTTCATGACGACTTTTCCGTCGATGAGCGAGGTACCCATGGGCTTCTCCTTTAATCGATGTAAAAGGTAAAGATAGAGTCATTGAATGACTTGATGTATGAATAATCTCATACTACAATTGAGCAGTCAATGCTGGGTGTTTCAAAAATCACCGATACCCGTGTATATGGATTTGATTATCTATTAGCAGACTATCCGAGGAGGGTACATGAAGATACTGCGAATCGACTGCAAGAGGCAGAAGGTGTCCTACCAACCGGCACCGGAGGAGTTCAAGACGATCGGGGGAAGGGGGATGATAGCCCGGATACTCTCGGATGAGGTCCCGCCCCTCTGCAATCCGCTGGGTCCGGAGAACAAGCTCATCGTCTGTAACGGCCCGCTGGCCGGCGCCGCGGTCTCAAGCGCCGGGCGTCTGTCGATCGGGGCGAAGAGCCCTCTGACGGGCGGGATTAAGGAGAGCAACGCCGGGGGTACCGCCGGAGAGGCGCTGGCGGGGCTGGGCCTGCGCGCCCTCATTCTGGAAGACCTCCCCGAAGGGGCCCCCTCTAACTCATCCCTGGCGGCACGGGCGATCCGGGGAGGATCGGGCTCTGCGTCGGCGGACACCGCCTCCGATGCCGGCGGCCTGTACATCCTCAAGGTCGACCCCCTCGGGGTCGAGTTCCTACCCGCCGACGAGTACGGGGGGCTGGGAAACTACGAGTTCCGTACCCGCTTGACCGAACGTTTCGGAGAGGAGTACTCGAGTCTGACCCTCGGCCAGGCCGGTGAGATGCTCTACGTGAACTCCGGTATCGCCGTCAGCGACCGGGACGGGAGGCCGAATCGACTCGCCGCCCGCGGAGGTCTCGGGGCGGTCATGGCTTCGAAGGGAGTCAAAGCCATTCTGCTCAAGATGAAGACCGGAGGCATGCTCGACGGCGCAAAGAACGAGGCCTTCAAGAAGGCGCGCAAGACCTATCACGATGTGGTGAAGACGAACGACCGCATACAGGTACTGCGCGAGTACGGCACCGCCTCGACGGTCCAGGATGCCCAGCGGCTGGGAGCCCTGCCGACCCGCAACTTCCTCTACGGCCAGTTCGAGGGAGTGGAGACCCTCACCGGCGAGTACATTCACGACGAGATCGAGCGCAGAGGAGGTGAGGGGACCAACTCCGAGTCCTGCATGCAGGTCTGCATCATCCAGTGCTCGAATGCCTACCCGGACAAGAGGGGCAAGGAGATCGTCGCCCCGCTGGAGTACGAGACGATAAGCCTGCTCGGCTCGAACATCGCCGTGGGAAATCCCGACACGGTCGCCTATCTCAACCGGCTCTGCAACGATTACGGCATGGACACCATCGAGACCGGCGGTGCGCTGGGAGTAATGGCCGAGGCGGGCATGATCGACTTCGGCGACGAGCAGGGATTCATCGATGCGCTGAAGGAGGTGCCGAAGAGCGACAGCTGGACGGGGCGGCTCATCGGCATGGGGACGGAGAACGCCGCCCGCATCCTCGGCATCTGGAGGGCCCCGTCTGTGAAGGGGCAGTGCATGTCCGGCTACGATCCCCGCGGCGTGAAGGGGACCGGGATCACCTATGCGACGACGCCTATGGGTGCCGACCACACGGCGGGACTGACCGTGTTCGCCCCTGTGGATCACCACAGCAAGGAGGGGCAGATAGAGCTCTCGCGCAAGATCCAGCTCGGACGGGCGGCCTACGACACCTTCGATCTCTGCGCCTTCCTGATGGCCGCCACGGCGATGAAGCCGGAGCTGGTCACCGACATGCTCAACGGCCTCTACGGCACGGAGCTGAGCCCCGACTACGTGGTGGAGACCGGCAAAGACGTCATCAGGAGAGAGATCGCCTTCAACGCGGCGGCCGGTATAAGCGCGGCCGAGGACACCGTTCCCGACTTCATCAAGCAGGAGAAGCTGCCTCCCTTCGATCTGGAGTGGGGCATAAGCGACGATGAGCTCGTATCCCTGTTCGGAGATCTGCGAAAATGAGTGAAAAGGAACGGAACAGAATGAAAACAGAATTCTTTCTCCCGACGAAGATAATCGCAGAGGCCGGAGTATTTCGGTCCCTTCCCGATCTTCTCCCTGTGAGCCGTGGACGAACCGCAGTGTGTACCGACAAGGGAATACGGCGGACAGAGCGGGCTCAGGAGCTCTTGACGATTCTGGAGCGAGAGGGCTTCGATCCTCAAGTCTACGATGCGGTGGTGCCGAATCCCGACGAAGAGGCCGCACTTGAGGCGACCGACTTCATAAAAAAAAGCGGGGCGCAGCAGGTGCTTGCCCTCGGCGGCGGCAGCTCCCTCGACACAGCCAAGATCGCCTGTGCCCTGGCGGCGAATCCAGGTTCTCTAGAGGAGTACCAGTGGGAGGGGCGGAAGTTCGAGAACGAGCCGCTACCTCTCTGTGCACTCCCGACGACCTCCGGCACGGGGAGCGAGGTGACCGGTGTATCGGTCATCACCAGCCGCAACACCAAGAAGGGCGTCCTCGGGGATGCGATGTATCCGAAACTCACCCTCATCGACGCCGAGCTGACCCTCAGCCTGCCGCCGAGGATTACCGCCCACACCGGCATGGACGCCCTTGCCCATGCGGTCGAGGCATTCCTCGGCAGAGGCGCCTCGCCGGTAAGCGACGGCTTTGCTCGTGAGTCGATACGACTCACGGGGAAGAATCTCCCGACCGTGTTCAAGAACGGGGATGACCTGGAGGCCCGCCACGAGATGGCCCTCGCCTCTTCTATGGCCGGTATCGCCTTCGATCAGTCCGGCCTCGGGATCGTGCACTCCCTCGCCGGTCCGGTCTGCGCGGATCTGCACATCTCCCACGGTCTGGCAATGGCCTTTCTCCTGCCCTTCGGGCTGGAGTTCAACCGGGAGGTGAGCGCCGGCCGCATAGCCGAAATCGGGAAGCTCCTCGGTGCGGTGGAAGACGGGGAGTCCACGGAAAACGCGGTGGAGAAGACCATTGCCTACGTGCGCGAGCTCAGGGACGAACTCGACCTTCAGCCCGATTTCGACGAGATCGTTGCGAAGTTCCGTGAGCACAAGAAGTCCTCGGGCATCGACGAGGCGGACTTCGGCAAGAGGGCCTCGCAGATGTTCCTGATGAAGAACAACCCCGTACATCCCTCCGCCGATGAGTGCGCCGGGCTCTTCGGCCGCATCTTCGCCGGCGGCGAGTAGCAGCGGAGGAGATCGGCCGCGGAAAAAGCGGAAAAGAGGAAGAAGCGGAAGGTGCGGAAGGGAGGACTCTCATGACCGTTTACGTGCGGCTCTACAGAGATCGGAGCCATTTCGAATTACTGGTCGGAACTTTTCCTTCTTGACAAGCTCGGGGAGGCTGGTAGAGTGGACGGCAAGGTAAAAGTCGATGAGATTGTCTAACAGCCGGATTCTGCTCGCGTGTGCAGTTCTGTTCTTAATTGCGCTACCTTTCCGGATCTTCGCCCAAGGAGAGGAGCAGCAGGTGCTCATCTACCCCATCCGTGTACAGGAGGAAGAATCGCCCGATTCTCCTCTCGAGAGCATCGCCGCTGCGGTCGAAGACACTCTGGCAGTCACCCTCCGGTTTATGCGGGGCTACCAGGTCGAGGTAGCGGATGAGGCGAGTCCAACGGACAGAGAGGATTTGGCCGTCGCCGCAGAGCAGAGAAGTGCCGACAATATTATTTTCGGCTCCATTCGCATGGATGAAGAGGCCTATGTGGCGGAGCTCTCGGTCTACGACCGTTATACCGATGAGATCGCCGGACCGAAGAGTGACCGCGCCTTCTCGGTCTTCGAGACCTTCGACATGGCCGATCGCCTAGTGGCCGAGCTGGTCGAGGATTTCAGCGGTGTGCGGGTCGCCTATGGGAGCATCCGCTTCGAAATCTCTGGAGCCGACGACCCCTACCGCGTACTGATCGACGGAAAAGAAGCCGGCGAATCCTTGAGACGCATCGAAAAACTACTCATAGGCGAACACGATCTGGAAGTGGTCCAGGAGAGACCGAGCGGCGAGGAAGTGCTGATAGAGAGGAGCCTGCGTGTCGAGGAGGGGGAGTTGTACCGGATACCCCTGGAGCTCCCCTTTCTCACCCAAAGTGAGCGCGAAGAGTACTCTTCTCTCGACCGGCAGCTCGTGCGCAGCTACACCGAACAGCTCGCTCTCAACAGCACGACGCTTATGATGCGGGGGCAGAGTTTAACTTCGAAGCGAGGGATGTTGGAGAGGGGTGCCTCCATGGGCTTCGACGGATACGAGAGGCTCCTGCTGAAGTACCGGAATTGGGAACGGCTTCATGAACACTTTATCGATTTAAATGAGGATCGCGGTCGGAGGAGTGAGGATCTCGAGCAGTCCCACCTCTCGAAGCGATTTTCTCAGGCCGTTGATCCGCAGCACCTTTCGTTCAGCCTCGCTTCCCTCGATGAGGGCTCTGCAGCGAGGAAACAGGAGAGGACGGAGAACTTGAGGGAGCTGGACCGGAACATCCGCTTTGCCCGAAACCATGCGATTCCGAGGGTAGATATCGATTTCGATGGTGAGCTCGAAGACTGGGAGGACTATGAGGCGAGGGCCTACGAGGGAGAGTATCAGCGGCAGGTTGATGAGCTGGTGGACATCGAGGCGGTGTTCTTGGGACTGCAGGAAGAGTACCTCGTGGCAGGAATCAACCAGAGTCCCGGTTCGGGAATGCTGACGAACTCGAAGCTCATCTTTACCTGGGAGGACGAGCGGCTCGAGATCTCCACTCCGCTTGCAGTGAGCCGAGAGGCGGAGATCCAAAATGAGCGGGAGTCCCGTATATGGTACAAGCGTAGAGGGGTCTCTGAGTTTATCGGCCGATGCGAGGCGCGGCTCACGATGGATGGCTACGAGATCCGCGTGCCGGTCGAGCTGCTGCGCGAATACATCGTGGACCGCCCCCTCGAGCTCGAGGTGGCGAGCGAGGGAACGAACTCTTCCGACGAGATAGAGGCGATAGCCCTCTTTATCCCCGGCAGGGATCTCCCCTGGGATTCCGCCCCCGCGGCAGTACAGAATGAGAGGGATGGTGACGGAAAGAAGCGATGGCTCTTTCCCGCCCAGCTGGGGTTCGTCAACGGTGGACCGGATGGCGGTTCACTATTTGCGAGCGCCATGCTCGGAGTGCACTATGCCTTCAGCGAGCGCTTTTTCTGGGGGATAGACACGCTCATAATGCCTACCGCCGGAGGGGGAGCACCGCCTGCTCTGCCTCTTCCGGGGCTCATCATCAGCAGCGACAACCAGACCCATCTCTTCGGGCTCAACTATCTTGTGACTCCTGAAAACGTATTCGGCCAGGCGGTCCAGTTTATTGCGGGAAGCTATGCGTTCCACCGTTTTACGTTCACCGCCGGGGTCGCACTATTCAGCGGAGAACTGGGCGGATACTGGCTGCAGCTGGGCTATACCCTCTAGGAAGGTGAAGAGTGGAAACGGGGAGTAATGCGGTGAAGAAACGATTATTGCGAACCAGCTATCGAGGAACGTGTGGGGGTATGTTGCTCTTCCTCTCGCTGCTGATGTTCCTCGCCGGTTGCAGCAGCTCGCCACAGCAGGTCGGAGAGGATGAGAGCTACGGCTCCGGAGAACTGGGCAGGATAGAGCCGCATTCCGCAGGGGAGAGTGTGCTTGCCGGAAACAACAGGGTGGAAACCGCCGGCGCGGCGCTCTATCTTCCCGAAAACTGGCGTGCACGACGAGCTCCGGAGGAGGAGGTCATAATTCACTTCTCGAGCCCCGACGATACATACTCCGGCAGCCTCGCAGTATTCTCCTATCCCTTCGAGGTCGATCCGCAGGGCTATGCGTACATGTACGCCGAAAAGCGGAGGCGCTCCGACGGAAAAGAGGGGCTGCTCGTACTGCCTCCGGATGCCGAGGAGAAGCGGGAGTGGTATCTCTTTCGGAGCTACGAGGAAGGAGTTCATACTGAGACTGCGATGTGGGCGGGAACCGATCTGCACAGGGTCTATCTGCTCAGCCTGGATATCGTGCACCAGGGGCCGGTAGAGAGCACGGAGGGGAGGGTTCCCGAGCTATCATCGGGATCGAGGCTGGTGCGAGATGCCATTTTTTCTCATCTCTTGAAAACCGCTCCTTCTCTGGAGGGGCGTTATCTGCCGGAACACTCCCTGCGTTTTGTCTCATCGGGCATCTGGCGGTGGATTGCGGATTACCGAGGCGGTGTTCAGCTTGCCGGATACGGAGCGGGCGGGTACCTCGCAGTTTCTCTCTTTCCCGTCGAAAGAGATGTGAGTGCTGCGGAGCTGCTCGAGCAAGAGTTCGAGCTGAATGCGGAAGAGCCGGCTTCCGAAGAGGTGAGTACTCACCGCGGAGAGTTCCTCGTGCGGAATCGTCCAATTGGAGCACAGGGTGCTTCTGCCCTTCTGGGCGAACGGCGGAGTGCGGCGCTCTATCTTCTGCCCGAGGCGGTCGGCGGCGGACCTTGGGCTCTCCGAATCGAAGTGATGGCGAGAGAGGATGATGATGCCTACGACGAAGCACTCCTGCGCGAGCCGTATAAACTGCGGGAACTGCAGGCCCTCTTCGAGCGGCAGATCTATTTCGACTGGGAGTCGTGACATTACCATAACCGGCGATGTCTACCTCTACGGAAACAACAACGATGTGAGTGGTGCCGAAATAGAAGGCCGGGTCGTATCCGAGGGGAACAGCAACCTCTGGTAATGCCCGTTGGCAATGCCCTTGGATAGCTCGGTAACTTGACTTTTATTCAGACTTCAAACGGCTGCGAAGGTAGGAGATAGCCTCCTCCCCTGTACAAACGAGTGTATTAATGGTAAGAAAAATACTAGGGTAAATCAAGATGACGCAGCAATTCACATTTTGGAGCTTAGCTCCAAAATGTGAATGCTTACAAACAGTTAGAGAAAGTGTTAAAGCTAAAGTTTTGGAGGTGATTCACTGAAGATGACGGGCAAGCAGATAGAGCAGGCGAAGGAGGCGTACCTCTCCACACACCGCGAGGCCAAGAGCCGCCACGCGAGGGAAGCAGGTGCCGGAGCCTCCGGCTATCTCCCCGCCCTCGAGGAAATCCTCGAGGAGGCTCCGATATATGCCGAACGCCGGGTGGGAGTAGAGGCCGTGCCCCTCGGTCAGATCGCGGGAACCGTTTCCCTAACCCGGGCCCGGACCTTTGCTCCGGAGTTTCTTCCCCTGCCGCCGGAGGAGAGCGAGTTCGCCATGAAGTGGGTGCGGGTGTATGCGCAGCAGCTCGATACCGGCATCACCGATCCTGTAGAGCTGCGCGAGTACCTCAACTGGTACTTTGTGAGCGAGGGCAACAAGCGGGTCAGCGTGCTCAAGCGGCTCGGTGCCTACGAGATAGAGGCGAATGTAACCCGGCTCCTGCCGAACAAAAACACCGACGATCCGGAGGTTGCGACCTACTACAGATTCCTCTCCTTCAAGGAGAAGACGGGGCTGAAGGATATCTGGATTCGTGATCCGGATGGATATGAAAAGCTCTTGGCCCACATCGACCGTTCACCCTACGCCGAGATCGAGGAGAAGAACCGCTACTACCGCTTCTACCACGACACCTACCTGCCCTTCAGAAAGTCGCTCAAGAAGGCCGGGGGCGACAGGCTGCCTTTGACCACGGGTGAGGCCCTGAACCGTTACATCGAGATGGCCGGATTCCCCAGGTACTTCTCGCAGGAGGAGCTGGAGCTGCGGGTCGGCGAGGTGATTAAGGAACTCGCCCTGCGCAGCGAGGAGATCGGCATAACCACCGAGCCTATAAAACCGGCTGAGCACAACCTGCTCACGAGCATCGGACAGTTGGTCAGACCGAGTAAAGCGCTGCGGGTGGCCTTCGTACACTATGCGAACCCCATCGTGGCCGAGTGGACCGGCGCGCACGAGGAGGCCAGAAAGAGCCTGCAGGAGACCTTGGGAGAACGCATAGAGACGAAGGCCTATTGGCTGCAGGACCCGCCCTCGAACTTCAGAAAGGAAATTCAGGAGGCCGCCGCCGAAGCGGATGTGCTCTTCTCCACCGCGGGCATTCTCTACGAGGCGACGCGAAAAGCCGCCATGAAAGAACCGGGCGTACGGTTCTTCGCAGCGAGCCGCGAGAAGAGCGGCGTGCACGTGCGCACCTACTCGCCGCGTAGCCACGAAACGCACTTTCTCTCCGGAATGATTGCCGGGGCGATGTGCAGTGACAGACCCATCGGTTTTATCATTTCGAACTACAGTGCCTACTCCTTTGCCCTCATCAACTCCTTCGCCCTCGGGGCAGAGGGGGTGAACAGCAGAGCGCGCATCGAGCTCGCCTGGAACGACAGGTGGTTCGACGACCACTTCGCCCCCGAGCTCCTGCCCGACGATATCGGAGAGGGGGACCGGCTCTTCTTCCACAACCTCATTCCCCCGAAGGAGAGCGGGTATACGGGTTACGGTCTCTACTCCTATCAGGACGGCTCCTTCACTAAGTATGCGGATCTTACCTACGACTGGCGGGAGTTCTACCGGAATGTAGTGGAGAACATCCTCATCGGTCACCTGAGGGGATTCGAATCCGAGCACAGCGAGCATGCGAGATTACTTACCTTCTGGGGTGGCCTGAAGACGGGAGTCATCGACCTGACTCTCGATCCCGACATCGTTCCGCCGGGTGTCCGGAGGGTGGTGGAGGCGGTGAAGACGCTGATGCTCGTAGGCGATTTCTCGCCGTTCTCCGGCCCGATCAGCGATAGGGAAGGCCGGGTCCGTGTGAGAGCGGAAGAAACGCTCGGCTACGACGAGATTATCTCGATGGACTACCTCGTGGAGGGGGTAGAGGGGCGGTACCTCGACCCGTACAAATTGATTACGCGTTGAGCTATCTCCGGCGGAGAACTGCGTCTTGCGGTCCGCCTAATCCGGCACTACGTTTTAGAGTAGGAGGTGTCTATATACTCGGACGCGGAGACCGTAGAGGAGAATCCATCGCCGTTTCGAACGTGATGAGCTCCATTTCATTTAGCCTGGGCCTGTCGGAGGATCAACTCCTGGTGCAGGGACTAAGCCGGCTGCGAATCCTGCCGCCCTCGTCTGTGTGAGAGAGTATTCTATAAATCCGCGATGACGGAGGTTAGCAGGCGCGTGACTTTCTCCGCATTTGCGGTGAAGACTCTCACGATATCCTCCCAGCTCACCGGTTCCTCCTCCTCCTTCCAGCAGTCGTAGTCGGTGCTCATTGCGACCGCTGCGTAGGGGATGCCGGCTTCGTTGGCGAGAATCGTCTCGGGGGCTATAGTCATGTTGATCACATCTGCGCCCCAGCTCCGGAACATGTGTGACTCCGCCTTGGTGGAGAAGCGTGGTCCTTCGATCGTAATTACGGTACCCCTTTCGTGATGGGAGAGCTCGAGTTTCTTTGCCGAAGCGATAAGCTTCCGCCGAAGCTCCTCCGAGAAGGGGGCGGCCATGGGGGTGTGAACCGCGTTGCCCGGCTCGAACTCGTCGTAGAAGCTCAGGGCGCGTAATCGAGTGAAGTCGATGAACTGGTCGAGTACCACGAGGTCGCCCCTGCCGATCTCTTCTCTCAGCGAGCCGACCGCAGTCGTGGCGAGGATACGGCTGCAGCCGGCATCCTTCAGTGCCTGTATGTTCGCCCGGTAGTTGACCTGGGTGGGCGGTATGGTGTGTTCCCTGCCGTGTCTCGCGAGCAGAACCACCTCTTTACCCTCTATGAGGCCCGTTTTGAGGGGGGAGGAGGGGTCCCCATACGGAGTAGTTACCTCCATCTCTTCCGCGTTCTTCAGGATGTCCGGGTCGTCCAATCCGCTTCCGCCGATTATTCCTGTCTTGGCCATGCCTCATCCTCCCTGTGGTTTTTTTCTCTCTCGTGTGCCACACGGGCACCCAAGTAGAGATATTCTCACACACAGAATAACGCAGGGTTTCTTTGCAGGCAAGAACCCTTCCCAAGAGCTGCGGGTGCAGAGTGGGGGAGCGGCAGCCTTCCTACTTCGACACCGACGGGAGGTAGATGAAAAATGTGCTTCCCCGGCCGGGAGCGCTCGATAGAGAGACGCTTCCGCCGTGTGCGCGCACGATGTGCTTCACAATGGAGAGTCCGAGCCCTGTACCGCCGAGCTCCCTGCTTCGTGCCTTGTCGACGCGGTAGAAGCGTTCGAATATGCGTGAATGGTGAGGTTCGTCAATCCCCGGCCCCTCGTCTTCCACGTAGATGCGCACACGACCATCGCCGCTGTACCCGGCGCCGACGCGTACACGGCTCCCGCCCTCGCTGTACTTCAGTGCGTTGTCCAAGAGATTGGAGATCGCCTGTATAAGCAGCTCCTCGTTGACGGGAGCGTGCAATTCATCTGAAGAGGGAAGGACGGTCTCTATTTCGACATGCCGGCGTTTCGCCTTCTCTTCGAGAAGCTCGACCGCATACGCCACTATGTCCCGTACATCGTACTCCGATAGGGAAAATTCTCCGCTCTCGCTTTGATACTCTATCTTCGAGAGACTGAGCAGGTCCGAGACGAGAGAGTCGAGACGATCGGTGTGACGGTCTATGACAGAGAGGAAGGAGCGGCTTGTGTCGTCCATATCCTCTCCGCTGTCGAGAAGAGTTTCCACATATCCTTTGATGGCGGTAATCGGGGTCTTGAGCTCGTGGGAGACGCTCGAGACGAAATCGCGCCGCATCTGCTCCATTCTCTTCGATTCGGTTACATCGTGTATGAGGAGGAGCGCACCGAGGGGCTTGTTTTGACTGCCTCCTCTCAAGGTACCGAACCGGAGTCGAAAAAACGAGTTCTGCTCCTCGAACTCGATCACCGTCTCCACATACTCACGGTTCTCCGAAAATGCATTCTCGAGAAAGCGGCGCAGCTCATGATTCCGGGCTATGGCGTTCCAATGCCGGCCGATTACCTCATCCGGCTCTGTACGCAGATACTGAGCCGCCGAGGGATTTACCGTTGCCGTCTCGCCGTTTTCGTCGAAGCTGACAACTCCGTCGAAGAGGCCGGAGAGAATGACCTGCTCCTTTACCTGTTGGTTGGTAATGGTGGAGATTCGCTCCTGGAGCTGATGAGCCATGTCGTTCATGGTCTCTGCGAGCTCGTCGAGCTCTGCGAGGGAGAGCGGGGGGACCGGTGCATCGAGCCTGCCGTGACTGATGCTCTGCGCTCCCCGCTTGAGGGTCATGAGGGGCAGGGTGACTCGCCGTGAGATTCTCCAGGCTACGAACGCACCGACGCCGAGCAGTAGCATGCCCGCGATAAAGACCTTGGCCAGGAGCCCCTCCAGGTCCCTCCGCAGTGAGTCCACGGAAACCGAGGTTCTCAAGACTCCCGCCCGGCGGCCCGAGCTCTCGATAGTTATTGCGGAGTAGACCATCATCTGATCTAGAGTAGAGCTGTAACGCACGTTTCCGCCCCTTCCCTCGGCGAGAGCCGCGCGGATCTCAGGACGACCCGCGTGGTTCTCCATCTCGGCGGGATCCTCCTCCGAATCACCGGCTACCACTCCGTCGGGCAGTATAAGGGTGACGCGGAAATTGCCCCTTTCCCCGAGATTCTTGCATCTCTCATCGATCTGTGAGAGCCGGTCGGCGCGGTAATCGGCTGCCTCCTCGTCTTCGTCCGTTCCGATGATCAATAGCTCCTCGAACTGCTTCTCGAATAACTGCGCCCGTTCGAAGAGCTCCTGCCGAATGTGGTCGAAGAAGAACGAGCGGTAGCTGGAGATCGCATAGGCGGAGATCACCACAATCGTGGCGATGAGCAGGAGCAAGATGCGGAAAAATACGAGAGGAAAAATACGCGGTTTCATGCGGTGTTCAAGGCACAGCCTGCGAATGGCAAACCGAGACAGGGGCCTCCCTGCCCCGGCTCAGGAGTGCATATGCTTTAGGTTACTTTACGCCGTAGAGTCGCCGAAACCGTCTCGCTTGCGAGGACGACGAGGAAGACCGCGATGAGAATAACACTCACCTGGTCCCATCGAAACATGTCCATCGCATTGTTGAGGGCTACCCCTATACCGCCTGCACCGACGAGTCCGATAACAGAGGACTGTCGAATATTGATATCCCATCTGAAGACGGCGGTGCCGAATATGCTGGGAAGAATCTGAGGAAGTATGCCATAGATGAATATTTTTGATCTATTGGCGCCGGTGGATTCTATTGCCTCGACCTGGCCTCGATCGATCTCCTCGATCGCCTCCGAGATGAGCTTGGCCGTAAAGCCAATCGAGCGGCAGGTGAGGGCAGCCACTCCCGCCAGTGCACCGGGACCGAAAAAGACCACGAAGATGAGTCCCCAAACCAGCTCGTTGACCGAGCGTGAGGTCACTACAATAAAGCGTGCAATTGCCAAGGTCACCTTGTTCGGCGAAATGTTCTGCGCGTTAATGATGGCAACCGGTAAGGCGAAAATCACCGCGAGTATGGTGGACAGGGTGGCTATGTTGATCGTCTCGATGAGGGGATGGAGGATGTTGTCGAAGTAGGTCCAATCCGGAGGAGTCATGCGACTGACGAGGTCTGCAGCCTGTTCGGGTGCATCCAGCGTAAACGGCCAGTAGATGTTTACGCTGAGGGCGGCCCAGACCACCGCCATCGTAAAGACCAGTTTAGAGATAAACCTCTTGCGTGCTTCCGTTCGGGTGTAACGCGTCCAGATGCGTTCTTCAGCTCTCATTGGATCTTGCTCCTTATCTTGCCGCTTGCCCACTCCGCGATGAGTACCAGTACGATGATCACGATAAGAATGGCAAGACTGATGTCGTATTCATACCTCTGGAAGGAGTTGAATAGCGCCCCTCCGATTCCGCCGGCGCCTACGATTCCGATAATGGTGCTGGCACGGAGGTTTATGTCCAAGCGGTAGATGGACAGGCCCACATAGCGGGGCATGACCTGTGGGGCAACCCCGTAGAGCATGATCTTGAACCACCCCGCTCCGGTGGCCTGCACCGCTTCTATTTGTCCCTTGTTGATGTTCTCTATGGCTTCGGCGAGCAACTTGCCGATAAAACCCATTGAGACGAAGATGAGGGTGAGAATCCCGGCGAAGGGGCCGAAGCCGAATGCCTTTACGAAGAGTATGGCGACGAGCACGGGCGGAAAAGAGCGGGCTACGATGATGAAGAGGCGCGCGAGTGCATATAACGGTTTCGGAGAGATGTTTGACGAAGCGGCGACAGCCACCGGAATGGAGAGAAACGAACCTATCACCGTGGAGATGATGGCGATCTGCAGACTCTCTACGGTGCCGTGGAAGATTATGTCGGCAATCGAGTAGTCAGGGGGAAACATGCGGCCGATAAAGTCGGCCGCCCTCGGAAGACCCCGCGCAATACGTGCGAAGTCGAGGTTTACTGCGCTCGAGGCATAGACTAAATATACGATAATCCCGATGCTCAGCCCCCAACGCAGCCAGGGGTTGCGTATAAAGTGTTCCTTCTCCCACTTCATCTCCGGAGCGGGTTGTCTGTTCTCCTGAGAACTCACGTCTCGGCCCCCTCTGCGACCTTCCCCTCCTCTTTGGTCCCCTCATCATCCTCGACCTTCCGAATGGTCTTCGACCAGTCCTCCTCTCCGTAGATCTTGTTGAGAGTCTCCGGTGTAATTTGCGAGGCCGGCCCGTCGAAGACCACCACTCCCTCGGCGAGTCCGAGGACCCGGTCGGCGAACTCCTGGGCAAGACTGACATCGTGGATGTTCACTATGGCCGGAATGTCCAGTTCCTCTGCGAGCTCTTTGATGAGCCGCATGATGGTACGGGCGGTTCGCGGGTCGAGGCTGCTGGTCGGCTCGTCGACGAGGAGGATCTTCGGGTTCTGAATGAGGGCACGGGCTATACCTACCCTCTGCCGCTGTCCTCCGGAGAGCGCATCGGCCCGCTGGTTATGGTAGCCCCCCAGCCCCACGCGATCGAGGAGCTGGAAGGCTCTGTTTACGTTCTCTTGAGGAAAACGCCGAAACATAGCCTGGAATAAGGTCACATAGCCGAGTCGGCCGGAGAGGAGGTTCTCCATTACTGTAAGCCGTTCTATCAGGTTGTACTCCTGAAAGATCATCCCCATCTTCCTGCGGGCCAGGTGGAGTTCGTGGGTGTTCATCTTGGTGATCTCCGCATCGTCGAGAAATACCTTTCCCGAGGTGGGCTCTACGAGCCTGTTGATGCAGCGGATCAAAGTGCTCTTTCCGGCTCCCGATGGACCGAAGATGGTGACTACTTCGCTTTTTTCGATGGTAAAAGAGATACCTTTCAACGCCTCTATGGAGCGTTGGCCTCCGGCGTTGTAGGTTTTGACTATGTCTTCGACGCGCAACATCTTCTCTTAACCCTCCAGGTTATCTCTGGTGTACTCTACACCGTTGTGCTTCTGGATGGTGCGGATAGGCTTCCAGGCTTCCTTATAGGTAACGGGGATGAACTGGTCCACGGCGGTGAACTCCTCGCCGAGGGCGGTTCCTGCGAAATCGTAAGAAAAGAAAGCCTCTTCGATCTTCTCTTTCAGCTCCGGAGCGAGGTTGTGGGCATAGCCGAACGAGGTCGTGGGGAATGCCTGGCTCTCGAAGATAATGCGCAGGTCGTCCATCTCCACCTCGCCGCGGTCGGCCATGCGGTCGAGGACGCTCGAAGCTATATTGGCTGCGGGGTAGTCCTTGTTGTAGACGCCGAGAATACTCGGGCCGTGTCCGCCGGAGTAGGTAACCTCGTAGTCCTCTCCCGGTACGATGCCCTCATCGGGCAGCAGGGCCCTCGGGGCCTGGTTGCCGGAGTTGGAGGACTCCTCGGTGTGGGCGACGGTTTTGCCCTCGAGGTCCTCGAGGGAGGTGATGTCGCTGTCCACGTGGGTGATCGTCTGCAGCCGGTAGCCGTAGTTGCCCTCATCGGTACCCATGATGGAGAAGGGGACGTAGCCGGCGAGGTTAACCGCGAAGCAGGTCGGTCCGGTCGAGATTCCTGCAATGTGCAGCCTTCCGCTCCTCATTGCCTCGATCTGGGCAGCGTAGGACTGGGCGGAGAAATACCTCACGTCCTTACCCGTTACCTCTTCGAGGTGGTCGAGGAAGGGGCGGAACATGTCGATGTAGACCGCAGGGTCCTCGAGGGGGGTGTAGGTGAAGAAGAGGACGTCCGGGTTCACCGTCTTCTCCGGGGTGTCCGCTACGAGATCCATGTCCTCGTCGCAGTACCTCGTGTCCAAGTCGCCGCGATTACTGCACTCCTGCTTGGGAGCTTCTTCTTTTTCCGCCTGTCCGCCTGCAAACAGCGGGAGGGCGAGAAAAGATAGTGCGAAAAGTACGAGAAAAATCCTTTTCATAATGCCTCCTATAGGAATTTGTTAGGTTTCTCTCAGACTTTCACACGGTACAAGGCGTTTGTCAATATTACCAACGTGTGTCGCAGGTTATTATTGAATTAAGAATTAGGGAAAGAAAAACATCCGTATAGCTAAATTGTTAGTATTATGTTAGTATTGGGTTTTATAGGGAGAGACTATATGGCAGCACTTTTCAACAATGCGATAACCCTCGAGGTAAAGATCGAGAATTTCCTCGATAACGTGACTAATGCGGGGATTCTCTTCAAGGAGGGGATAGAGGATTACCTGTCGGGAGACTACGAGCAGTTCCTCAACAAGCTGAAGGAGATTCGGAAGAATGAGGAGAGTGCCGACGAGCTTCGCCGGGAGATACGATACCGGCTCTACAAGAAGATGCTGATCCCGGATTCGCGGGGAGATGTCCTGGGGCTGCTCGAGACTACCGACAACGTAATAGATACCACGAAAAAGGTGCTCGGCCACTTCGATGTGGAGAAGCCTCAGTTTCGGGAATTTCTCGTTCCCGGAATAAAAAAACTCACGGAAGCCTCCGCGGAAGCCCTCGACAACGTGGTGCGTGCGGACCGCGCATTCTTCAACAACAGAGAGGGAATACAGGACTACATACACAAGGTGCACTACTACGAGCACGAAGCCGATCAGCTGGAGGAGCAGATAAAGAAGGAGATCTTCGACTGCGAGGATATTCAACGACTCTCGGAGAAGATGCAGTTGAGAGATTTTGTGCAGGCCATTGCCAGTCTGTCTGATCAGGCCGAGGACGTTGCCGAGCGTCTCTCGGTCTATGCGATCAAACGGCATGTCTGAGAGATGGACGCTATGCTGATTACCCTCTTCTTCCTGTCCAGCGGTTTGTTTCTCGGATGGTCGCTCGGGGCCAACGACGCGGCGAATGTATTCGGCACCGCCGTCGGTACGAAGATGCTCCGGTTCCAGACCGCAGCGCTTATAGGGAGCGCCTTCGTCATTATCGGTGCGGTGGTAAGCGGTGCCGGAGCCTCCCACACCCTCGGACGTCTCGGCTCGGTCAATGCGCTTCCCGGTGCCTTTACCGTGGCCCTTGCTGCGGCGCTCACGGTCATGTGGATGACCCGTCTCAAGCTGCCGGTCTCTACCACCCAGGCGATCGTAGGTGCGATCCTCGGTTGGAACCTCTTCTCGGGGATGGAAACCAACTACGCTTCTCTGACCACTATCGTCTCGACCTGGGTCATCTGTCCCATCCTCACCGCAGCCTTCTCCGCGCTCTTCTACTTCCTCTTCAAACTGATACTCAAGCGCTTCCGCATCGGCATCATCCGGATGGATGCATACACCAGAGTCGGGCTCATTATCGCCGGGGCCTTCGGCGCGTACAGCCTCGGGGCGAACAACATCGCCAACGTCATGGGGGTCTTCGTCCCGGTCTCGCCGTTCTCTGAATCCTCACTGGGGCTATTCTCGTTGTCGAGCGCGCAGCAGCTCTTTCTGATCGGCGGGGTGGCGATCGCGGTGGGAATCTACACCTACTCCCACAAGGTCATGCAGACGGTGGGCAAGGATCTCTACAAGCTCTCGCCACTTGCCGCGCTTATCGTGGTCCTCGCCAGCGCGACCGTGCTCTTTCTCTTCGCCTCGCAGGATCTGAAGATGTGGATGGAGGCGCGTAACCTGCCCTCTTTTCCGCTCGTTCCCGTTTCCAGTTCCCAGGCGGTGGTCGGCGGAGTAATCGGCATCGGCCTTGCGCGCGGGGGAAGAAACATCAACTTCCGGATCCTCGGCAGGATCAGCATGGGGTGGGTCAGCACGCCGTTAGGGGCCGGGCTCACCTGCTTTATACTGCTGTTTGTCGTGCAGAACCTCTTCATGCTCCAGGTCTACAGCTGAGAACGCGTCGGTAGCGAGGCTTCTGCCGGCGCCGCCGAAGACGTTACTCGGACTGCGCCAGAAGTATCAGCCGTGCCAGCGTGAGCACCGAGGCGAGGGCGGAGGCCACATAGGTCATCGCCGCGGCGGAGAGCACTTTGCGTGCGCCGGCGACTTCCCGTTCCGACATCGCACCGCTCTTCTTCAGAATGCGCAGGGCTCTTCCAGATGCATCGAACTCCACCGGCAGCGTGAGCACGGTAAAGGCCACGGCGAAGGCGAAGAGCACGATGCCGAGGTTGATGAGAAGAGGGATAGAGCCGAGAAAGAGGCCGCCGATGACGAGGATCGGACCGAGGTTGGAGCCGAAAGAGGCGACCGGGTAGACGGTGTTTCTCACGGCAATCGGCGCGTAGGCCTTGGCGTGCTGCAGTGCGTGGCCGGCCTCGTGTGAGGCGATACCGAGGGCGGCCACATCGGTTCCGTTGTAGACCTTCTCGGAGAGCCGGAGGACCTTCGCCCGCGGATCGTAGTGGTCGGTCAGCTCTCCCCGCACTTTCTCGATCTGCACATTGCCGAGACTGTTCGAATCGAGGATCCACCGGGCCATGCGGGCGCCGGATACGCGCTTCTGCGATTTTACTTTTCTCTGTTCCTTATAGGTGGACTTCACTCTGCTCTGAGCGATCCAACCGAATATGATCGCCGGCAGGAGCAGCCACCAGTATCCAAAAAGTAGTCCCATATGCTCAAGATACAAACCACACAGAAAAAGTCAAATACTCGTGTTGCCGGCAATTCGTATTCTAAGAGCTCAGCTCGCGATGAACTTGGCGCTTCCGGTCGCAAATGTGGTGCCGCTCTCGTCCGCGAGTTCGGCCTCCGTCCTGACGATACGCGACTTCGACTCTTCGGCTCGGCCTCTCACCACGACCGTGCTGCCCACGGGCAACGGCTTCTTGAAGCGCACGGTCATTTCGGCGGTTACCCCCTGCAGCCCGCGGCTGATGCAGGCGTGGGCCATGGTCTCGTCGAGGAGCATGGAGATGAGACCGCCGTGGGTGATCTCCCGCCAGCCGGTGAAGTACTCGGGAACCGCGAGTCTTGTCTCGGCCATGCCCGGCTCCGGGTATACGTAGTCGAGCTTGAGTCCCCGCTCGTTCTCCTTGCCGCAGCAGAAACAGTGGTCGTCGTTCTCTATCGCCTCGTTCTGTTTGGTTTCGCTACTCATTTATCCACCTCCGACCCCTACGCGCGGCCGCCGAGATCCCGGATGTGCTGTCTGAGCGTGCCGTCCTTTCCGTAGAGGAAGTGCTTCTCCATATCCGGGCCGTATTTCGAGTTCATCGTCTCTCTTCCCACAGCCTCGGCCATCTGGCGCAGGAAGGCGGGGTTCGCGCCGCAGCAGAGGCCGAGGTAGCGGATGTTGGCCGCATAGGCGAGCCTGGCGAACTCCGCTACCTCGTAGCGGTTGACGTAGAGCGGCTCGAGGGCGTCGGGAAAGGGCCTGCCGTTCGGAGAGCAGACCTGGCAGTGGTGGTCCTGCAGGCTGAAGAAGGTCGGCTCCTCGCTGGTGGTGCGGTAGGTGACGGGGAGGGCTGCGACGTGGCAGCCGACCGCCGCGCGCACCTCCTTTATAAGGTCGATCATCGTATCGGGCCCGCGGAAGCAGTTGAGTCCGACCACATCGGCGCCCTTCTCCTCGAGCCGTGTGCAGCTGTCCACGACGCTCCAGCCGTCCTGCAGGCGTTCGTTTGCCATTATCGCAAGGGTTATGACCGCCTCGAAACCAGCACGTTTGATCTCCTCGAGGGCGATTTCGGCTTCACGGTGGTAGTAGTAGGTCTCCCCGATGATAAAGTCGACGCCCGCATCGGCCGACCACTCGAGCATCTCGCGGAACATCTCGCGCACCACCTCCTCTGAGGCGGGATTCTGCGGATCGTATATGTTGGTGTTGGAGATGTTACCGGCGACGAAGGGCTTTCCCCCGAACTCCGCCTGCACATCCTTCGCTATACGCAGGGCCGCCCTGTTCAGCGGTTCGAGCATCTCCTCCTTGCCGATGATCCGCATCTTCTCCCGGTGGGCGTTGTAGGTAAAGGCCTCGATGACATCCGAGCCTGCCCTTACGAAGTCCCTGTGGAGCATGGCGAGGGCCTCGGGATATTCGAGTGAGACTTCGGGAACGAAGCTGCCCGCCTGCAGATATCCCCGGCGCTCGAGCTCGAAGAGGTAGCCCTCTCCGCAGATAACCGGGCCGTCGTGTAGCGCTTTTGTGAGTGTGCCTCTCATAACTTCACCTCTCCTCTCTTTCTCACAATGAACCATAGCGGTATGAATCTCCGAATGCAAATCCCCATAGTGAGCTCCTTTCAAAATTACCATTTTGAAAGAGGATCCTTTCTTTTCCGCTTTTGTCATATTAGCCTTCGAGTGAGGGGGAAGATATGGCGGAGGATAGGAAGATAATTCGAGGCGCATGGCTGCTCAGCGAGGGAGACGCCGTTCGCGACGGGGCGGTCGTGGTCGAAGGAGAGCGGATAACCGAGGTAGGCGCGTGGCGGGAGCTTTCCGCACGGTATCCGTCGGCACGGGTCTACGGCTCCGGCTCGCACATCGTGATACCCGGCCTGGTGAATGCTCACCACCACAGCGGCGGTTTCCCGCAGAGCCTCCATGGGGTGGAGGACGACCATCTCGAGCCGTGGCTCCTCTCGACGATGGGAATGAGGGGCGAGAACGCGTATCTCGGGACGGCGCTCAGCGCCGCGAGACTGCTGCAAAGCGGGGTTACGTCCGTGGTGGACATGACCGTCGTAGACGGCTCGGTGCAGGAGGGGCGTGCGGATACCGAGGAACGTCTGCGGGCCTACGCCGATGCGGGTATTCGTGCGGCCGTAGCACCCGGCGTCATACACGAGAGCTTCTTGGTAAACGGCAGAGGGGAGGACGAGGCCTTTCTCTCTTCCCTACCGGCCGGGCTCCGCCGGCGTGTCGAAGAGCTGCTGTCTCCCGAGGCCGAGCTCTCTCCGGATGAGTATCTTCGCTGCATCGATGAGTGTGCGGCGGGGCTCGAGGCGCACTCTCTGCAGCGTGTCTGGTTCGGCCCGCCGGGACCGCAGTGGAGCACGGCCGACCTCTTGCGGCGGATACATGCCGAGGCTGAGCGGCTGGATACCCGCATTCAAACCCACGCGCTCGAGTCATTCTACGAGAAGCTCGAGGGGCTGCGCTCACACGGAAAGGGGGCGGTGGAGTATCTGCACGATCTCGGGCTGCTCTCGCCGCGCACGACCCTGGCCCATGGAGTCTGGCTCACCGAAGAGGAGATAGACTTGTTGATGCAGGCCGGCACGGCGGTGAGCCATAATCCGAGCTCGAACTTGCGCTTGCGCGCGGGCACTGCCCCTCTCAACGCGATGCTCGACGCGGGGGTATCAGTGGCGCTCGGCTTGGATGCGAACGGCATAAACGACGACGACGACATGTTTACCGAAATGCGGATGGCTCTTCGGCTGCACCGCAGTCCCCAACTCGGGGAGCCTGCGCCGACGCCTGCAGAGGTGTTCCGCATGGCCACTGTCGGCGGTGCCCGCCTGTTCGGCTTGGAGGAGGAGATCGGGCGCTTGGCACCCGGATTCCGCGCCGATATTACGCTGCTCGGCGCAGGGCGTATTCTCGGGCCGTGGTGTGACGAGGAAGCGGACCCGCTCTACCTTCTCGTCAGCCGTGCCGGAGCGCGAGATGTGGACACGGTCTTCGTGAACGGAGAGCCGGTATTGCGGTCGGGAGTACCGGTGGGCGTGGACCCCGAGGAGCTGAGCGAGCGACTCGCTCGGAAGCTGCGCGATGAACCGTCTCCCCGGCGGCTGAGAGGGCTGATCGGGGAGTTGAAACCCTATCTGAGGAGCTGGTACGGAGAGTGGGAAGAGCCCGGGCTCGAGCCTTATGGAGTCTTCAATTCACGGCACTGAAGTTTACGCGTACATCGGCTCCGACCTGAGCATCTCGTAGAGCTCTGCCTTCGGCAGCGGCTTGCTGAAGTAGAAGCCCTGGAGGGTGTGGCAGGAGATCTCCTGCAGGCTGTTCAGCTGCGCCTCGGTCTCCACTCCCTCTGCGACCACCTTCAGCTCGAGACTATCGGCGAGGTTTATGATAGTGCCGATTATCTTGCGGTTGTGGGCCTCGTGGATGTTGCTGACGAACGATGCGTCGATCTTGAGGCTGTCGGCCGGGATGGTGGAGAGGTAGCTCAGCGAGGAGTAGCCGGTGCCGAAGTCGTCGATGGCGATCCTGATGCCGGGATTGTCCTCCTTGATCCGGTGCAGGATCGAGTTCATCCTCTCGGGATTGCGCATGAGCGTCGATTCGGTCAGCTCGAGCTGAAGCATCGAAGGATCCACCCCGTTGCGGAGAATGGTGTCCCGCAATTTCTCGACGAAGCGTTCGTCCTCGAGCTGCAGGGGAGAGACGTTGAGGGAGACGTAGAGCGAGTCGAATCCGGTTTTCGACAGCTCTGAGAGCGACTTGCAGGCGGTCTCCAGTACCCACGATCCTACGGGGTAGATCAGTCCCTTCTCCTCCACCACAGGGATGAAGACGCTCGGCGAGACTCTTCCTAATTCCGGATCAGTCCAGCGTAGAAGTACCTCCACCCCCTCGATTTCGCCGGAGAAATCGACCAGCGGCTGATACTGCAGCTCGAGCAGTCCGTCGTTCAAGGCCTTCTTTATGCCCTGCTCGATCTTCAGTTGAAAGGTTGCCTTGGAGGTCAGCGTTTCGTCGTAGAAGGAGTAACGGTTTTTGCCCCCCTCCTTTGCCGAATACATTGCGAGATCGGCGTTCTTGATAAGCTGTTCGCTGTTATCGCCGTCGTCGGGGAACACGGCGATGCCGATGCTCACCCCAATGCTGACGATCGTGTTCTCCCCGTGTTCGTCCTTTTCATCGAGGTGAAAGGGACTGCGCACGGTAGAAAGCAGTTTTCGCGCCACTACCTCAGCATCTTCTTTGGTATGGATGTGGGAGAGCAGAATGACGAACTCGTCGCCCCCGAATCGGTATATCGTGTCGCTCTCGCGCACGCAGCGGCGCAGTCTTCCACCCGTCTCTATGAGCAAGTTGTCACCAGCCTTGTGGCCGAGCGTGTCGTTTATGTGCTTGAACCCGTCGAGATCGAGAAACATGATCGCCCCGCGGATGCCGGAGAAGCCGGAGATGTTCTGCAGATGGTTACCGACCTCTTCGTTGAAGAGGTCCCGGTTCCCCAGATTGGTGAGTTTGTCGTGGTAGGCGAGTTTGCGCAGCTGCCGCTCCAGATTCTTCTGCTGAGTTATATCGCGGATTATGCAGGTGAGGGTGCGTCCGTTGAAGTGGGTCGAGTTGCCGAAGGACATCTCCATAGGAGATACTCCGCGTCTCTTGTGCTTTCCGAGTATTTCCAGTGAACGCGGTAGTCCGACGGCGTTGCGGTGCTCTCCGTCGATGAGGAAGTACTTCTTGAGCTCGTCGCTGTGTCGTTCGAAGATCTCGGGCGGAAAGAGCATGCTGAAATTCTGTCCGATTAGCTCCTCCTTAGTGTACCCGAAGATCTGTACCACCGCGCTGTTGGCGAAGACGATGCTGAGATTTTCGTCGATGCGGATGAGTGCTTCGTTTATGGTCTCAGAGAGGGTGCTGTAGTTCTCCTCGAGTTTCTTGAATTGGTCTACCAAGTGCTGATTGCCGGTGGTGTCGCGGAAGGCGGCTGCAATCCGTCTGTTGCCGTTTCGCCAGCATCCGGTAAAGAAGCACTCGTAGGAGCGAATCTCTCCGAAGGCGTTTCGCCCTCTGAACACGGTGAGCTTCTCTTGCGGCCTGAATCTGTCCTCGGATATGTGGTGGGAAGCGGAGTCGATGCTCCGGTGGAGGAGCTCCCGGTATTCGGGCAGCACCAGATCGTAGAGGGACTGCGCGTGATTTTCGGTTCCTAAGAAACCGAAGAGCTCTTCGAAGGCGGTGGATGTCCACAGCAGGTCTCCTTCGTAGGAGACGACCGCCGAGGCTTCTTTCGCAGACTCGAGCAGCTCGAAAAACTCTCTGTCCGCGTCCTGACCCTCCAAGAGCGCGTAGCCGAACTCCTTGAAAATGGGGCAGAGGCCTTTTTCGAAGAGAGAGAAATCCACTTTACGCGTCATATCTTGTCCGCTCTTGACCACGTTTTTACCAAAAGATTAATTTTAGGTGATAATAATATTATCTCTGTCTTTGGGAAGCAACACCCTGTGAGCGTGTGTGGAGAAAAAATCAAAAATTTTGTATTCGTGCCACGAGTCTCCGGACCATTCTTCGAGGGGCGAGCCTGCTACCGAAGAAGACGGCGAACTTGTTCGAGAGACCCTGAACCGCCACAGTCTTCCCCTTTAACATCGCCTCGATGCCGTACCGGGCGACTTCCCGCGCCGTGGGGACACGACCGGCGAAGAGCCCCTTCCCCTTCATGCCGGCACGCTCCTCGAATTCGGAGCGTGTGGGTCCGGGGCAGAGGGCGGTAACGCCTATCCCTGTACCGCGTAACTCTTCTGCGAGGCCCTCGGAGTAGGAGAGCACATAGGCCTTGGTGGCGTAGTAGACGGTCATGTAGGGGCCGGGGAAGAAGGCCGCGGTGGATGCAACGTTCATGATCGCAGTCATTGTTGAAGGTCGGTGGACTTCGGCCCGATCCGCTCGACCCGCCCGATCTGCCCGCGCCATCAGACCCGGTAAAAAGGCGCGTGTGAGATAGGTGAGGCTCTCCATGTTTAGCCTGATCATGGCGGTTTCGGTCTCCTCCTCAATGTCCAGATAGAGACCCTGCCGGCCGAAGCCCGCATTGTTTATGAGGTAATCGATCTCCATCGACTGCTCTCGCAGGGTCTCCACGAGCCTCACAGCTTCCTCACGTGTGGAGAGGTCGGCGGAGTAGCATGCGACGGTTACGCCCGCAGGGCGCAGCTCTCGAGCGAGAGCCTGGAGTCGCTCTTCCCTCCTTGCGACGAGTATGAGGTTCATACCGTACTCCTCTGCGAGTATCCGCGCAAACTCTTCGCCTATGCCGCTCGATGCACCGGTGATCAAGGCCGTTCTGCCCCTGTAGCCGCTGTGTTTCGATTTCATCCCTCGCCCCTCCTGTTGTTGCGCTCTAGTATGCCCGCTCGTGCATGGTTCGATTGCGTGTGCCAATAAAGATAAGAAATCGGGGAGCCGACTGCAACTCGAAAAGACTACCTTTTTTGACGGCAAAACCCTGCTCATATTTTTGACAAAAATAGTAAAGTATTAGTATCTTAAAGTAAACCGAACCAAAGGAGGATTGTATGATACGTAAGGCACATGCAGCATGGAACGGAGCAATTAAAACTGGAAACGGACGGATGAAACTCGGCAGCGGTGCATTCGAGGGAAACTACTCTTTCACCTCCCGCTTCGAGCACACGCACGATCAGTTGAGAGAAAAGGTCGCAGGAAACCGCTTCGAGGATGAGGTCGATCACTATACCAATCCTGAAGAGTTGATAGGCGCGGCTCATGCGGGCTGTTATTCCATGGCACTGAGTCTCTTCTTGGAACAGGCGGGATATCCGCCGGAGAATATAGAAACCGATGCGGATGTCTCCATCGAGGCGAAGGGAGACGGCTTCGCCATAACCGGCATCCACCTCAGCACGAGGGTAAAGGCGCCGGGGATCGATGAGAAGCTGTTTAAAGAACAGGCCGACTCGGCCAAGGAGAACTGCCCCGTCTCTCAGGCCCTCGCCGGCACCAATATCACCCTCGACGCGCAGCTCCTCTCATAGTCATCAAAAC
>CAYFVU010000034.1:29674-30941 GCA_964346645.1 uncultured Spirochaetaceae bacterium
GCTTCATTCCTCAGGTCGGGCATCGCGTCTAATAGCCTGCCTGCTCAGTATCCGCCTCGGCATCCGCGCTCACAGGCGAACACGATGGTAATCACGTTTCTCGGCTGCTCGCCTTGGCGAGCTTTTCTCTCTCCTTGGTGTTGATAATCAACATCTGTAGGCGGTTCTCCACATTGGCGAAGCTGGTGTCCGGATCGTAGTCGAGCGCGAGGATCTGGATCTCCGGTTTCTCCTTCTTTATCCTCTTAATGAGCCCTCGGCCGGTCACGTGGTTGGGGAGGCAGCCGAAGGGCTGCAGGATGAGGAATGACTTTACCCCGTGGTCGGCATGGTGGAGGATCTCGCCGGCGATCATCCAGCCCTCGCCGGAGGTGAAGGTCTTGTCGATGATGTGGTGCGAACGTTTGGCTATGTGTTCGAGCGGGGTCTTCTCCTCCCACAGCGGGTGGCGCGCCCCGATCTTCTCGAGCTTGCGGAGGACGTGGTAGATGTAGCGGTTGGTCATCTTGGTGAGAAATATCTGCACGGCGGGGTGGGAGACGTGGTACTCCTTTTTCTGGTCGATCTCCAGGAGGTACTCTCGGTGCATGTTGTAGAAGAGGTTGGGCATGATGACCTCGATACCGTTCTCCTCGAGGTACTCCTCGATACGGTTGTTCGAGCCCGGGTGAAAGTTGAGGAGGAACTCGCCTATCATGAAGACCCGCGGCTTACGCTCGCTCCTGTCGTACTCTATCCGTCTGAACTCGTCGATCGACCGCTCGAACGCGTCCTGGGCGCCCTTGAGACTCGTCTCGAAACCCCTGCAAATCGAGTGAATCGACTCCTCGAATACCCTGTCGGTCTCTCCTTTGTTCAGCTCGTACGGGCGTATCTTCCGCCGCAGGTCTTCGAGGATGTCGTTCATGATCAGCCCCCACAGCATCCGGAGCTCGAATTGGGGGCCGAGCTTGAAGCCTGGGTGCATCCCCTTGCTGTCCTCGTCGGTGGTGATGATGGGGATCTGCTCGTAGCCGGCGTCGTCGAGGGCCTGGCGTGCCATCATGGCGTAGTGGGCGAGCCTGCAGTCGCACTGCGATTTGGCCAGGCCGAGGACCACCTCGTCCGGTTCGTACTTCCCCTTGTCGAGAACCCCCAAGAACTCGCCGATGTTGATCTGGGCGGGAAAGCACATGTCGTTGTGGACGTACTTCTTGCCGAGCTTGATGGCCTTCTCGTTGGCGATGGGCATCGGCTCGACGCGGTAGCCCTGCTTACGGATCGCGGC
>CAYFVU010000035.1:0-30169 GCA_964346645.1 uncultured Spirochaetaceae bacterium
ATTTACCTATCCGAGAGAAAAAGACCTTATCTCGATTTTTGGAAGAGAGGCCATTCCCAGAACCTCTTCGACTGCATCTTTGAGGGTCTGTTTGACCGAGTCCTCCATATCGCCGAATCTACTGCTTCGGGAAGAATGCCGGCTATCCATCTGTGCTCGAGGGGTTTTTCGGAAAAAAAGTCGAAATCTATCGATTGCGCTGGCAGTCTTCCAGGCTTCCGATATTCATCGCCGATGCCGACACTCGGTAGGGTCTATCTATGCAGCGCCTCCTCCGGTTTTTCCCACCAGATATACTTTTTCGCAAAATCAAGGAGGATATCTCGATGTGTCTCTACAACTCTTTCCCTGTCCACGATTCCATTATATCAGATTTTGGGGCTTTACGCAGGTCTGCAGAAGGAGGGAAGACAGGAGGCAATTGTACGCCGGAAGCGATGTGTGCAAAAAATATACAGCCTTGGGTGCCGCATCCACAAAGTCTTTGTAGCGGTTCGCATCAATTGCAATATCTATCACCATATATCCGGCTCGATAGTATCCTGATCTGTGAGAGCCTGTTCACACACCGGATCCTCCTGCCATGTTCCCACGAGGTCATCGAGGTCGCTGTGTTCCTGCTCTCCCTCTATTCCTATGCCCCTTTTCAGTGCATCCACTATGGCCCGGTTCAGACTCACATTGCGCCTCTTTGCCCATTCGCGCAGCGCTCGATCCAAACCGGCCGGAACATTTCGAACGGTGTACTGAGCCATTGCCTGCACCTCCTGCATGCAGTGTGTAATGATTTGCCTGCATACAGTATAGAAAAGGCTTTCCGTGGGGGCAAGATACATCAAGCGGTGTCGAAGACTACGGGGACTATCCATATATGGGTGGTGGGAAAAACAACGCTCATGCTGCAGACAACATCGAATTCGGCAGTGGGAACAAAATTCCTCTCTGGTTGTTCGGTTTCCTCTATTAATTTCTCTTTTCACACACCGTTTTTTTCCGCAGCGAGTTCGAGGCCGCGGCGGCAAAGGGGAGTATCCCCTTCTCCTTCGAGCGTCTCCTTCCCCTATCCGAGCCCGAGGAGATCGAGCGCGAGCGTGACCGGCTCTACCGAGAGCTCCATCCCGAGGAGAGTGCAGACAGAGATCCGGTGGAGATCTCCGGGATCGACATGGCCCTTACATGGGGGAGCTGGATCTTCGAGGAGGAGGAGTTCAGGGTCACCAGGGCCGCAGAGTGGACCCCCATCAACGTCCTCCTCCCGGATAACTGGAAAAATGAGTCGCAGCACCGCTTCCTGCGGGACGTGGAGGATAAGCTGCCGGAGGATGAGCTTGTGGCCGTTCTTCGCAGGAGAGTTCGAACAGCGAGAGAGGTCCGAATGACGACGGCCGACCGTATGTGGTCGCCCGCGGCAACGGGGCTACGTATCCCCGACGACCACTACCCCTTCCGCTTCGAGCTCGGTGCACCCTACGGGCGGATGATGACCCGCGGGCTGGCGGTCAAGCAGAAGGACGAACTGCGCAGCGAAGAGATGATAAGCTACACGATAGTCGAGTAATTCGGCGGATTGGCGCCGCGCATCCCGGCTCGCGGGCTCGCCGCTGTCGCGCCACCGACTCACGGCCGATGCGCCGCCGCCGAACCCTCCCTAACCGACAACTGTACCCCCGTTTCCCTTCGTGCTACAATAGATGTGTAGACCCATGCAGAGGAGTAAGCGATGCAGATAACCTACCTGGATGGACCACGGCTCAAACGGGCCCTCATTGCCGGCAGCCGTAGAATCTATAAATACAGAGAACAGCTCAATACGATCAATGTCTTTCCCGTTGCCGACAGCGATACGGGGACCAACATGGCCGGCACGATGCGCTCCCTCGTTTCGGCTATTGCCGTCGACGGGGAGCGGAATCTCTCTGAGGTGAGCAGGACGGCGGCGGATGCCGCCCTCACCGGGGCGCGGGGAAACAGCGGCACCATCCTCTCGCAGTTCTTCTACGGAATTGCCGAAGGGATCGAAGAGATCGAAGGAAAGAGCCGTGTTACCGCCGACATGTTCAGCCGCATCGTCCGCAGGGCAGTGGATTCCACTTACAACGCCCTTGCCGAACCGGTGGAAGGGACGATTCTGACGGTGCTCCGGGTCTGGGCGGAAAAGCTGGAGGAAGGCAGCCGAAAAACCGGCGATTTTGCCGCCCTCTTCTCCGAGTCTCTCGAAAGTGCGAAAGAGGCGCTGCGCAACACCCGCCGTAAGCTCCCCGTGCTCAAGCGATCGAAGGTAGTCGATGCCGGGGCGCTTGGTTTCGTGCATCTGATCGAGGGGATCGTAGAGTTTATCGAGCGGGGGAAAATTCGCGACATCGAACAGCTCGCTGATATCGGCTCCGACGAGACTCCCCGGATAAGCGAAAGCGCGGAAGAGATCACCTTCCGGTACTGTACCGAATGCATCATCGAAGGCGAGCACATCGACCACGGCGATCTGCGGCTGCGCCTCGCCGAACTCGGCGATTCGCTGATTGTCGCCGGTTCTGCGGCCAGGACCAAGCTGCACGTGCACACCGACGATCCCGGAGCGGTTTTTCGCATTGCCGAAGAGCACGGGACACTTCAAAACCAAAAGGCCGACGATATGCACAAGCAATACAGCGCCGCCCACACCCCCCATTCGGAGACGGCGCTGGTGATCGACTCGGCCTGCGATCTGCCGGCAAAATATCTGGAGAAGAGTTTTGTACACATGGTACCGGTCAAGGTAATCTTCGGTGCCGACAGTTACATCGACAAGGTAGCCCTCAGCCCACAGCAGTACTATGAACTGCTGCGCAGCCGTCGGAACGAAAAAGCCACAACCTCCCAGCCGGCTCCCGGGGATTTCGAGAAAGTCTTCTCTTTTCTTACCGCCCATTACCGGAGGATAGTCTACCTCGGTCTTTCCGAGGCGCTCAGCGGCACTATAGCCTCCGCCCGCAGCGCCTTGGAGCGAATTTCCAGGAGAGAGGATGTCCACATCTTCGACACCCGGATGGCTACTGTGGGAAGCGGACTCATTGCCCGTCGCGTGATCGAGGCGATCGATGCGGACATGCCTTTTGATACACTATCCGCTATGATCGAGGATCTGGTCGAGCGCACTCGTCTGTTAATTGCGATCCCCTCCCTGGATGCACTGCTGCGAAGCGGCCGGCTCGGAAAAGCGAAAGGGCTCGTCGCCAAGCTTCTCAATCTGCGGCCGCTGCTCGCCCTGGACGCCCGAGGCCGTGTGGTGAAGGCGGCAATGATTCGAGGGGCCGATGCCGGGCGGGAAAAATTGATTGATCTGATGCGCCGAGAACTCGGCGACGGGGCCGAGACCGACTTTGCTATCGGGCACGTCGATACCGACGAGACCGCCCGGTGGTTCAAGGAGCAAATACAGCGCTATTTTAGCCCTGCCCGGGAGGTATACTTTACCGACGCCTCGCCTGCCTTGGCAACGCACACCGGCTTCGGTACAGCGGCGGTAGCCTATCTTGTCCCTTCCCTCTGTTCCGAAGGCAGCGGTACGGAGGCTTCATGATCGTGCTGCATTTTATCCTCGTCCTCGTGCTCAGCTACCTGGCCGGCTCGTTTCCCACCAGCATCGTCGTGGGCCGACTCTTCTTTCGCACCGACATCCGCGCGCACGGCTCGGGAAACGCCGGCGGCACCAACGCGGTGAGAGTCTTCGGATGGCCCGCCGGTGCGGCGGTGATCCTGACGGATATCGCCAAAGGAGCCGCCGCAGTGCTGTTGATCGCCCGGCTTCCGCTTCCGGGCGGCACAGACACTCAGCTCTTGCCGGCCGATGCGATGGCCCTGTCCGCCGGGCTTGCGGCGGTGGCTGGCCACATCTGGACGGTCTTCGCCTCATTCCGGGGAGGCAAGGGAGTTGCCACCGCCGGAGGCATGGTGGCGGCGCTCTATCCGCTCGGATTCGGTGCGGCACTGGTGGTCTTTGCGCTTGTGATACTGATCTCCGGGATCGTTTCGGCAGGCTCCCTTGCGGCGGCGCTCAGCTTCCCCCTCCTGTTGATCCTGCTAGAACAGACGGGCGTCTCCGAGACCTCCCCTCTGCTCATGTGGGTCTCCGTCCCGATCGCCCTGCTGATCGTCTACACCCACCGTTCCAACATCGCACGGCTTCTGCGCGGCGAGGAGCGCCGCATCTTCGGAAAAAAACGTTAGCGCGGCGCTGCAGTACCCGTGTATGCTTCAGAAAAAAACGAAAAGAATCTCCAGCATTGCTCCTGTCTGTCCGAAATCAATCCCCGTACCGTTTCTGCAGCCTCACCTCGAGCCTCCGGATCCCCAAGGAGCAGGTGAAGGTCAGGAGGAAGTACATCAGCGTGATGGTGATCCAGACCTCGAAGGTCAGGTGCGTGGCCGCCATCAGCTCGAGGCCCTGAAAAGTGAGCTCGGGGACCGAGATGACCGAGACGATGGCCGAGTCCTTGATGGTGGAGATAAACTGTCCCGCAAGGGGCGGCAGCGTCTTTCGCCAGGCCTGGGGCAGAATGACGTGGCGGTACTTGCGTAAGGTCGAGAGGCCGAGGGCGTACGAGGCCTCCCACTGTCCCCGGGGGATCGAGTTGATCCCCGAGCGGACGATCTCCGTCACGTAGGAGCCCTCGTAGAGGCCGAGGGTGACTACCGCGGCGAGGAAGGCGGAGAAGCGCGAGGGCTCGGAGAAGAGGAAGCCGAGCACGCTGCGGCCCGCCGGCCCCAACTGCGAGACGGCCCGGTCGAGGCCCAGCGCGTCGGTAATCTGAGACGAGAAGAAGTAGAAGACGATGAAGATCAGCACCAGAGGCGGAAGGTTGCGCACGAGGGAGACGTAGGTGCCGCCGACGAGGCGCCCGAAGAGGCTGCGTCCGGCCCGCATGATGCCCATCACCGTGCCTATTACGAGGGCGAAGAGCGAGGACCAGACCGAGAGCTTTACGGTGAAGAAGAAACCTGTCAGCAGCAGGTTGGGAATGGGTGCTCCCTCCGGGCCGAAACGCAGGAGATAGCGCGGAATTACCCCCCAGTTCCAGGCGTAGTCGAGCTGTGTCTCCACCCGGTAGAAGAAGTAGATCAGACCGGCCAGCAGCACCAGTCCCACCGCCGCATCTCCGGCAATGATCCTGCCTCGGCGGGCGGTGGAGAAGAGGTGGTATTTCTCTACTCGAGCGGGGGTAGTGTCCGACAATGCGCGCCTCCTCTTCTCCCTATTCGTTCCACTCGACTCGGGGCCTGTAGCAGAGTGCTACTTTACCTTCTCTTCCCACTCCCGAGATTCGAACCAGTAGGCCTTGCGCTCGGCCAGCCAGCCCTCGGACTGCACGACCCTGATCCAGGAGTTGAAGTAGTTGAGGCTGTCGTGCTGCCCTTTCCTGACGGCGAAACCAATCGGCTCCTTTGTGAAGGTCTCCTCGATCGGTACGAAGAGAGTGTCGGGGTTTTCGATCGCCTGGAATTTCGGGAGCGGGGCCGAGGCGACCACGGCGTGGGCCCTGCCGTTCTTCAGCTCCTGCAGGGCCTGGCTCTCGTCGTCGAAGAGGCGGATCTCGGCTTTCGGCATGAACTTCTTCGCCGCGTCGGCGGCGGTAGTGCCGATGCGGGCGGCCACCACCACGTCGGAGGCGTTGAAGTCGGCGAGCTCGTCGAAACCGGCGGCCTTCTCCTTGTGCGCGATGATGGACATGCCGGTGTAGTCGTAGGGGATGGAGAAGTTGACCTTTACCGCGCGGTCGGGGCGGATACCCATGCCGCCGATTATCACGTCGAACTTGCCTGTCAGCAGTGCCGGAATGATGCCGGACCACTTGGTGGGGACGAACTCGACATCGACGCCCATGTCCTCGGCCAGGCGCCGTGCCACGTCGATCTCGAAGCCGATGAACTCCCCGTCCTCGTTCTTCATCGCCCAAGGAACGAAGGTGGACATACCGACCCGCAGCTCTCCCCGGCGGAGTATGTCGTCCACCATGTCCGCCTCGCCTCTTTGCTGCGGCTGTTCGCTGCTCTCCGCACCGCCGCCGTCACCTCCGGATGACCGGGAGGCCGATTGAGTGCCGCCCCCGCCTCCGCAGCTGCTCAGGGCGAACAGGGCGAGTGTCGCTATGATCAGGGTCAGCGCCCCTCTTTTTTTAATGGTTTTAATTGTGCTCATGTATTTCATTACTCCTCCTCAAAATATCGAAAAATTGCGTCATAAAATGGTCGAGAGAAAGGCCTTCGTCCGTTCGTGCTTCGGCGCGGTGAAGAAGGTCTCCGTGTCGGCCTCCTCGATGAACTTTCCTTCGTCGATGAAGATGATCCTGCTGCCCGCTTCACGGGCGAAGCCCATCTCGTGTGTCACCACGACCATCGTCATTCCCTCACTGGCGAGGTAGCGCATCACATCGAGAACCTCGCCTATCATCTCCGGGTCGAGGGCGCTGGTCGCCTCGTCGAAGAGCATGACGGCGGGATTCATCGCGAGGGCGCGGGCTATCGCCACCCTCTGTTGCTGGCCGCCGGAGAGGGTGTTCGGCAACGCGTCGATCTTCTCGCGGATACCGACCCGTTCGAGAAGGGTCTCGGTGGTCTCGTTCGCCTCCTCGCGGGTTTTTCCCCGCACGTAGCGTTGGGCGAGGTTTACGTTCTCCCGTACCGTCATGTGGGGGAAGAGGTTGAAGGCCTGAAAGACCATGCCTACCTCGCGGCGTATCTTATCGCGGTTGGCGCTGCGTTCATCGAGCGTAATGCCGTCGATCACGATCTCTCCGCTGTCGCGCGTCTCGAGACCGTTCACACATCGCAGGAGTGTGGATTTTCCCGAGCCGCTCGGGCCTACGATCACCACCACCTCACTTCTGCAGACGGTCAGGTCGACCCCGTTGAGCGCAGCGATGCCGCCGGGAAAGGTCTTGTGCACATCACGTACCTGTATGATCGGATCGTTCCGTAGTTTCTCACCGTGCGCATCTCTGCAGCTCGTATCCGGTTCCTTCGGTTCCTTCGGTTCTGTGGCCGACTCGAGAGCTCCCTCTGCACTCGTCTCTGCAGTTCCTTCTGCAGTTTTCTCGTTCTCGGTTGCGACATCTGTTTCGTTCCCGAGGGAGAGCCTCGAGCTGCGGTCGGTTTTGTCGAGAGGGTCAAATTTCATAATCGAGGGTCATCCGCCTTTCTAAGTACCGGACTATACCGGAGAGAGTAAGGGTGAGTGCAAGATAGATCGCCGCGACGGTAAACCAGACCTCGAAGGCGAGGAAGGTCTCCGAAACCACGATCTGTCCGTGCATCGTCAGTTCGTATATTGAGATCGTGCTCACCAGCGCGCTGTCCTTTATCAAGGTTATCGCCTGGCTGGTGAGGGGGGGCAGGGCGAGCCTGAGGGCCTGGGGGAGAATCACCTTGCGGTAGGCTACCGATCCCGTCAGGCCGAGGCTGTAGGCGGACTCCCACTGTTCGCGGGGAATCGACACGATCCCTCCACGTATCATCTCGGAGGCGTAGGCCCCCTCGAAGAGGCTGAGAGCCGCGACTGCAGAGACGAAGGGGGAGAGCTCGAGCACCGGAGCAATCACGAAATACATCAAGAATATGAGTATGAGAAGCGGGGTGTTGCGCACGAGCTCGAGGTAGATGCGCGCCCCCGCCCGTGCCAGCGGCGAACGCGAAAGCCTCATGAAGGCGACAACCGTCCCGATAAGCAGGGCGAAGACGAGTCCGTAGGCAGATAGCCGCAGCGTCTGCAGCAGTCCCTGCAGGAGCACCCCGGGACTAAAGCCTCCGGCCTCCATCTCTCCGAGGTAGCGAGGAACCCTGAACCACTGCCAGCGGTAATTGAGGTTCTCCGTGCCTATCGCGAGCAGTGCGATGAGCATCGCCGCGAAGAGGAGGAACTGCAGCAGCTCGCGCACGCGGGCGGTCCAGAGCTTTCTTGCTCGCAGGAGGAGCCGAGTAGTCGGTCTGTGTCGCGCCTCATCCGTCATCTGCATTTCCTTACAATAATTCTATTGTTCAATATATGGGAAAACAAGGGCCGAGGCAAATGATCCTACCGCTGTGCATAGCAGTAGATGCAGCCGGCCGGACAAGTGCCGTAGACGCCTATGTCCCGGCTCTTTACGCAGAGGCACTCCCCGCGTTGTCCGGGGTCTTTTGCCCTGGATACCCGCGCGCCGAGCTCCCGTTCGATGAGCTCCGGGTCGATGCACGGCGCCGCCTCGATCCCGTAGGATTCGAAGGAGACCGGCTCGGCGCAGGATGTGGGTCGCATCGCGCGCTCCCTCGCTGCGCGCGAGAGCCTGCGCAAGAAGTCACGGGTGTGCTCCTTCGGCACCTCCCCGCCGCCGGAGTTGGACTGCGAGGCCCCCCGCCCCTCGGGCTCCATCCACCCCGCCGGCCCGAAGAGCTTCTCCCTCGGGAAGTGCCGTATGCCGAGCTCTCCGAGTGTCGAGAGGCGCCGTTCGGTGCTCCGGTAGGCATCGTAGAAGCTTACGATCACCCTGCGGGTAGCCCCCTGTAGCTCGTCGGCGAGTCGTGCGAAGCTGCGCAGGTGGAAGTCGAGGTCGGTGATGGTGGTGACGAGAATGGGGTCGTAGCGCCAGAGGAGACGGCCGGGGCCTATACGCTCCGCGAGACGGCGGAAGGTCTCGATCCTCTCCTCGAGAGGGCGGAGACCTGGTTCGAATCTTGCGGGATAGTCGATGAGGGTGAAGAGGAAGTAGTATCGGTAGCCGAGCCGGTTGAGCTCGTCGAGGTGGGGCATGAGCGGTTCGGGATCTCGGGTCCAGAAGACCACTGCATCGACCGCCTCCGGCCGCAGATCGACGCGGTACACTTTCTTGGAGTTGAAGGGGTGGGGTACATCGCTGTATCCGGCCCGCACACTCTTCATGAAGCCCTCGGCAAAGTAGGCGGGAATGTCGGTTCGTCTGCTCGCAGAGATGATCATGTCCCACAGTGTAGACCTCCCGGCGGACCTGGGGCAATATGCGACAAGCGTGGCGGTCGCGCCGGGGACGCTTCCGGTCCTATCGCCGGATCCAGGAATTGCTGCGCCGGATCGGTGTACCTTTCTGAAAAGTGAAAAGAGTGCTACACTCGGGTGAAGCCTGAGGGTGCCGGATTGGATAACGACGAAGCTGGTTCGAAGAGGAGTGTGAAATGCAAAACGGAAGCACCGCGATATTGTGGGATGTGGAGAATGTGAATACGAGGGATCTGAAGGGGCTCGTTGATGTGGTCGAGGAGTATGGGAGCAAGTTCGGCAGGCTTTCGGTGGCCTACGCCTTCGGCGACTGGACCAGGCGCTTCCTCAAGGGGGCCGACGAGATCCTCGCCAGATCCTCCTTTCAGCTGGTCCACATCCCCAAGGGGAGAAAAAACAGTGCCGACATCTCCATGGTCACCAGCGGCATGGAGCTGCTCTTTCTCTATCCCCACGTGACCACCTACATCCTCGTAACCGGAGACTCCGATTTTAGGCCACTCTTGATGAACATGCGCCGCCGCGGCGCCGAGACGGCGATTATCTGCGATGCGAAGAGTGCGAGCGAGGATCTGCTCGAGCTCGCCGACTACTATCAGGATTACCGCGACTTGCTGAGGGAGGATGAGGAGCTCGACTCCTCGACTCAGGAGGAGGACGATGAGGAGGCGAAGCTTACTAAAGAGCAGGCCTTCGCCCTCCTGTCCGAGGCCGTGTCCATCATGCGGCAGAACGGCAAGACGACGAGCCTCGGCCCCACGAAGATCAGGATGCGCCTTCTCAACGAGAACTTCAATGAGCGGGACTTCGGTTTCTCTTCGTGGAAGCAGTTCGTCCTCGCCGCGAAGGACCGCGGCTATATCAAGGTGGAGACGAAGGATTCGGACATGGTGCTCTCGGTTCCAGAAGAGGGGAGAAAGAAGGCCGAGCGGCTCTCCGATGCCATCGCCGGATTTATCGATGCGGTGGCCAAGGCGGGGGGCCACGAGCACAGGGGCGGGGCCCCCTTTGCGATCGTCGGCAAGGAGCTGAAGGCTCAGCGCATCAACTACCGCAAGTACGGCTACAAGAACTTCAAGCGGCTCGCAGAGGCGGCGGAGAAACGCGGACTCGTCGAGCTGTGGAACAGTGACCTCGAGTGGTACATCCGCCTCACCAAGAAGGGCGAGAGCTACATCTCATAGATCACAGTTACTTCTCATAAATCATAGCTACTTCCTACCCAGGCGTACCTCGATGGCGCGGAGGTTCGGATCGACTGTCTCGGGCATCTTGATTGTCCCGGTTACCGCCTTCATGTCCTTGAAGCCTATGCCCGTCAGCAGAATCACCACGTCTGCCTCCTCGGGCAGCTTCTCCGCATCCTTCTTGAATCCGGCGTAGGCGGCCGCGGCGGCCGGTTCCACGAAGGTTCCGGATTCCTTGGAGAGCTCGAGCTGGGCGTCGGTTATCTCGCTGTCGCGCACCTGTGTGGCCCATGCGCCGCAGGCGTCGATTGCCTCAGCGGCCATCTTGCCGCAGGCGGGTGAAGCGACGGAGATGGAGTCGGCCCGGGTGCCGGCCTTCTCTAACGTCCTCATCTCTCCGGTCTCCCATGCCTTGGCGATGGCGTTGCTCTGCTCGGACTGCACGGCCACGAGCTTCGGCAGCTCGTCTATCAAGCCCGCCCGCTTGAGGTCGGCGAAACCCTTGTAGACTCCGGAGTAGATAACGCCGTCGCCGACGGGAATGTAGAGGTAGTCGGGAGCCTTCCTGCCGAGTTCGTTGAAGAGCTCGATCGAGAGGCTCTTCTTGCCCTCGATGGTCATGGGGTTGAAGCCCGTGTTGCGGTTGATGCCGCCGTACTTCTCCGTGTACTCGAGGGAGAGGGAGAAGGCGGTGTCGTAGGTTCCCTTTATCGGCAGGACCTTGGTCCCGTAGAGGACCGACTGCAGCAGCTTGTTCTCCGGGGCGTTTTCGGGGACGAAGAGGACTACCTCGAGACCGTAGGCGGCTCCGGCGCAGGCCATCGCCGAGCCGGCGTTGCCGGTGGAGGCGACGGTGACCGTCGGCGTGTCGAAGTGGAGCGCCTGGGCGGCAACGAGCTGGCTTGCCCGGTCCTTGTAGCTGCCGGAGGGATTCATCCCGTCGTTCTTCAGCCGGAGCTTGCCGAAACCGGTCTTCTCCCGCAGCCGCATCGGCGATATCAGCGGTGTGTTGCCCACCGGGTATGTGTCGCGATGAGGAATGGGATAGGGGAGAAAGTCCTCGGGGCTCACCGAATCTCTCTTGCCGAGCTCCTGCAGATATGCGGGATCCAGGAGGGTCTCGAGGTTGCCCTTCTGCATCTCGCCCTTCGCCTCGCTGCCGCCGCAGACGGGGCAGCGGTAGATAATCGATCCGCTCGGAAACTCTTTTCCACAGTCGACGCAGCGGTAGGAAAATTTCATGCTATGCCTCCTCTTTGCGATATGGCCTCAGAAAATTTCAAAAATCAATGCTTTTTGAAATCCCAAAGTTTATACTTCGAACGAAAAAAGGCCGGCGATTTAACGCCGGCCCGATACTCGTCCTGGTCTACTACAGAAGCCCTATCTCCTCGTTGAAGGATTCGATCTGTCGGTCGATCTCCGCGGTCTGCTTCTGGATGTTGGTCCAGTAGTTCCTGTCGTACCACTGGGCGTTCAGCTCTTCGAGAGCCTTGCCCTGCTGCTCGATCCAGGTGTAGTACTTGAGGTTGTGTATACGGAGCCGGTCGTAGTAGGTCAGCTCCTGCATGTTGTCGAGTCCCTGCCCTTTGAGCGCTCTGCCGAAGACCATGGCCGCATCGTCACCCGTCAGCTTTCCGTGGTTCTGCTCCATCTCTTTGAGCCGGGACTGGTAGAGCTCCATTGAGTCGGTAAACACAGTTACTACCGCATCATCCTCTTCGAGCTCGTAGTAGTTGGCGAATTTGATTGCGGCGAGAAGGTTGCCGATGCACGAGATGCCGAGTAGATCGGCGTTTTCGATAAATTTCTCGGGAACTCCCTGTTTTTTCATGAAATCCTGTCCGACCTTCTCGTTGAATAGGCGCATGAGGTCCATCGGGTCGTTGTCGTCTATGGCGATCACCATGTCGGTGTTCTTTACGTTGTGGATCCAGGGCACGTGCTTGTCGCCGATGCCCTCGATGCGGTGGCCGCCGAAGCCGTTGCGCAGGAGGGTGGGACACTGCAGCGCCTCTGCCCCAGCGAGCTTTACGTCGGGGTAGTGCTGTTTCAAGAGATCTCCGGCGCCCAGGGTTCCTCCGGAGCCGGTGGAGGAGACGTAGCCCTTCACGCGCTCGGCGGGTACGCCCTCCGCTTTCAGCAGCTCGAGGATCGCATTACCGGTCACCTCGTAGTGCCAGAGGTAGTTGCCGAACTGGTCGAACTGGTTGAAGATGACGATGTCGTCGCCGCGCTCGGCCTCGAGCTCGTGGCACTTGTCGAAGATCTCCTTCACGTTGCTCTCGCAGCCGGGAGTGGCGATGACCTCTCCGGCGACCTGCTTGAGCCAGTTGAAGCGCTCCTCGCTCATCTCCTCGGGAAGGATGGCGATGGAGTCACAGGCGAGAAGGTCTGAGTTGTAGGCACCGCCCCGGCAGTAGTTGCCGGTAGAGGGCCAGACGGCCTTCTGCGTGGTGGAGTCGAAGTTGCCGGAGACGAGGGCGGGGGCGAGACAGCCGTAGGTTGCCCCTACCTTGTGGGCGCCCGTCGGGAACCACTTGCCCACTAAGGCGAAGATCCTGGCCTTGGTGCCGGTGATCTCCCTCGGAATCTCCATGTAGTTCACCCCGTCGAAGGTGCCGCCGGTCTTGGTGGGCTCGTTCTTCCAAGTAATGCGAAAGAGGTTGAGCGCGTTTATATCCCACAGCCCTACATCCTTCAGCTTCTTCTGTATCTGATCCGGAATGAGGGACGGGTCCTTCATCTGGGCGAAGGTAGGGTAGATTATCCCCTGCTTCTTACACTGCTCCGCATTCTTCTTTCTTACATCTTTGTGCATAGTCAAATCTATCATCTAATCTTCCCTCCTGTGGGTTCGGCCCGACGGGGCTCGAAAAAATATGTGTTTAGGTAGTGTAATTTTGGTGTAATACAAATAGGTGCCTGCGTCAACCCAAGAGGGTTGAAAAATGTTGCAAAATGTTGCAATTATTTATTGACAACAGGTATGGAGGGTTTAGAATGGAAACAGATTTACATTCTTCCATATCACACTATCGATTAGAGGAGTAGCTATGGGCGACGTCATGCGACCTATTCCCTTCCGGGAACTGGTAACCAGGATATTCGACGAGTACAGGGAGACCGGCTCGGTCTTCGGTATCCCGAAAATCCATTTTTTCGAGAAGCAGAACAGCAATAAAGTAGAAACCTTTCGCGACACCTGCGACAGCGCAATAGGGCCGGCGGCCGGGCCTCACACACAGATGAGCCAGAACATAGTGGCGAGCTACCTCGCCGGCGGCCGGTTTATCGAGCTCAAGACTGTTCAGAAATTGGACAAACTGGAGATCGAAAAGCCCTGTATCGACGCGCGGGACGAGTGCTACAACACCGAGTGGTCCACCGAGTTCACGTTGGAGAAGGCCTACGACGAGTACGTGAAGGCCTGGATTCTCCTCCACCTCCTCGAAGAGACCTTCGAGCTGAGGCTCGACGAGCAGGACCGCTCCTTCATCTTCAACATGAGCATCGGCTACGATCTCGAGGGCATCAAGACCGAGAAGATGGACCGCTATATTAATGACATGATCGATTCTTCCGGCAACGATCTGTACAAGAAGTACTTGAAGGAGTTGGGAGACATAATACACGAGGGCGAGTTCCTGAAGGGGACCGGTCTCGAGAGCCGACTCGACGCGCTCGAGGGTCTCGAGAAGAAGATTCCCGCCGCCATAAGTCCGACGGTCACCCTCTCCACCATGCACGGCTGTCCCCCCGACGAGCAGGAGGCCATTTGTAACTATCTGCTCACCGAGAAGAAGATCGACACCTATGTCAAGCTCAATCCGACCCTCCTCGGCTTCGAGAAGGTCCGGGAGATGCTCGACTCCCTCGGTTTCGAGTACCTGCACATCAGCAGGGACTCCTTCGACCACGACCTGCAGTACGGCGATGCCGTTTCCATGCTGAAGCGGCTCGTCAGCACCGCACAGAAGGAGGGGAAGGAGTTCGGCATCAAGCTGTCGAACACCCTCGGTTCCATTAACGACCAGGATGCCCTTCCCGGCGACGACATGTTCATGTCCGGCAGGGCCCTCTATCCCCTGACCATCAACCTCGCCGCGACACTCGCCGAGGAGTTCGGAGGGAAACTCCCGATCTCCTACTCCGGCGGCGCCACCGCCTTCAACGTGAGCGAGATCTTCGAGACCGGCATACGGCCGATCACCCTCGCTACCGATATGCTCAAGCCCGGCGGCTACCTCCGCATGAAGGAGATGGCACTCAAGCTCGAGACCGCCGGCGGCTGGGATGCGAAGACGATCGATCCGAAGAAGGTGCGGGCCCTCGCCGACGAGGCGATCGAGGCCGAGTACACGAGGAAGGACTTCCGCGGCGAGGATGTCATCACCACCGGCAAGCCGCTCCCTCTCTACGACTGCTACGTAGCCCCTTGCGTGACGGCCTGTCCGGTGCACCAGGACGTGCCCGAGTACATCAGGCTCGTCGGGCAGGGCCGCTACGAGGAGGCGCTGCGCCTCATCTACGAGACGAACGCCCTGCCGAACATCACCGGCCACATCTGCGACCACCAGTGCATGTACAACTGCACACGCCTCGACTACGAGGGCGCCGTGGACATCCGCGACATGAAGCGGATCGCCGCCCAGAGGGGCTGGGAAGAGTACATGAAGAAGTGGAGTAAGCCCGAGCAGAAGCGGAATGCGAAGGTGGCCGTCGTCGGCGCCGGACCCTCCGGACTCGGCGCGGCCTACTTTCTCGCCCGCGAGGGCTTTTCCGTCACCGTCTTCGAGCGGCAGGATTCGGCAGGCGGCGTCGTGCAGCACGTGGTGCCGCAGTTCCGCATCCCCAAAGAGGCGGTCGAGAAGGACGTGAGGTTTATCGAGGACCACGGTGTAGAGTTCGAATTCGGCGTGGATCCCGCGCAGTTGAACGTCGACAGTCTCAAGAAGCAGGGCTACGACTACATCTTCCTCGGCATCGGCGCCGAGAAGGACAAGGACATCGGCCTCGAGGGCAGGGACGATCGGGTCCTCGAGTCGCTGCAGTTCCTGCGGAAGTACCGCGAGGATCCCTCCTCGGTGAGCCTCGGCGAGAACGTCGTAGTGGTCGGAGGCGGCGATGTGGCCATGGACTGCGCTCAGGCATGCGCCCGTCTCTCCTCCGTAAAGAGCGTGACGGTCCTCTACCGACGTGCGGAGAAGCAGATGCCCGCCGACGCGGAGGAGTACGAGGCGGCTCTCGAGGCGGGCGCAGAGTTCCGCTTCCTGCGCAATCCCGAGACGCTCGATGCGGACGGCACCCTGACGGTCAGGGTGATGGAGCTCGGCGAGAAGGATGCGAGCGGCCGCGCCCGTCCGGAGGCGACCGAAGAAGTCGAGAAGATGAAGGTGGACAACGTGATCACTGCGATCGGACAGGATGTCGACAGCGAGTACCTCGAGGCCTTCGGTATTACCGTGGACGGTCGCGGCAACCCGGTGGTCGACGAGGAGACCCTCGAGACCGAGGTGGAGAACGTCTACATCGGCGGCGACGCGCAGACCGGCGCCTCCTCAATCATCGCAGGCGTGGCCGGCGGCAAGTCGGCTGCCGAATCCATTACCCGAAAGGAGTCGTCGGGCTGGAATCCCGGTTACGCGAAGCCCGAGGTCGACGATGCGAAGATCAAGGAGCAGGTCCTCTCACGCAAGGGTTCCACATTGCAGCCCTCCTACAAGGAGGGATTCACGGACGATCTCGAGATCGCCGCGAGGGAGGAGAACCGCTGCTTGCAGTGCAACTACATCTGCAACAAGTGCGTCGAGGTATGTCCGAACCGCGCGAACATCGTCATCCCCTTCGACCGGAGCGTAGGTTTCCAGGAGTCCTTCCAGATACTCCACCTCGATGCCCTCTGCAACGAGTGTGGAAACTGCGCGACCTTCTGTCCGTGGGAGGGTAAGCCCTACAAGGACAAGCTCACCATCTTCAATCTGAAGAAGGATTTCGACATCTCTGACAACCCCGGCTTCTACATCGACGGCGAGACCCTCTATCTGCGTATCGACGGTGAGGTAAAGGAGCTCTCGATCGACGGGCAGGGGCGCATCTCCGACGGTGAGGTCGATTCGAAGACCGCCGCAATCATCGGCGAGGTGAACCGAGACTACGGCTACCTCTTAGGAGAGGTGATAGAATGATAGTAATAAAAGACGCACAGGCACTGCAGTTCCACCCCGCGAAGGCGTGGGAAAACGTGGACATAGTAATAGACGGCGACACCATCGCCGACGTCGGCAAGGGAGCCGGCGACAAGGTGTCGGAGGAGAAGGTGATCGACGGCTCGGGGAAGCTGGTCTACCCGGGCCTCGTCTGCAGCCACCACCACTACTACTCCGGCTTCGCCCGGGGCATTATGGGCGGTGTCGGCCCGATAAAGGACTTCGTCACCGCCCTCAGGAACCTCTGGTGGCGAATCGACCGGGCCCTCGACGAGGAGAGCCTCTACTACTCGGCCCTCATCAACTCGCTCGAGGCGATAAAGATGGGCACCACCTCGGTGATCGACCACCACGCGAGCCCCTCCTACATCCGGGGGTCCCTCGACACCATAAAGCGAGCCTTCGTGAAAGCCGGTCTCCGCGGCATGACCTGCTACGAGACCACAGACCGGCACGGGCTCGAGGACATGAAGGCGGGAGTGGAGGAGAACCTCGCCTTTGCCACCGCCGCGGAGAAGGAGAAGCGAAGCGGCGACCGTCACCTGGTCGAGGCGGCCATAGGCGGACACGCCCCCTTTACCCTGCCCGACGAGGGGCTCGAGATGATCGGCGACGCGGTGGGGCGGACCGGCAGAGGCTTTCACGTCCACGTGGGCGAAGGTAAGTTCGACGCCTCCTACAGCCACCTCCACTACAACCGCGACATCATGGACCGTCTCTCCGACTACGGCCTGCTGAACGATAAGGCCCTCTTTATCCACGGCGTCCACCTCTCGGCGGACGCCGTGAAGTTGATCAACGACGCGGACGCCTACCTCGTGCACAACGTGCGGAGCAACATGAACAACGGGGTCGGCTACAACAGCCGCCTCGGCGAGTACGAGAACGTGGCCATCGGCACCGACGGCATCGGAGCGAATATGTACGAAGAGTTCCGCTTCGCCTTCTTCAAGCACATGGACGAGCACGGCGGGCTCGGGCCGGACGACTACCTCCGGTTTCTGGCAAACGGGAACGACATCCTGCAGCGCTACTTCGGCGAGCAGTTCGGCCGCATAGAGAAGGGCGCGAAGGCGGACCTCGTCGTGTCGGACTATACGAGCCCGACGCCGCTGCAGGCGGAGAACATCGCCGGCCACATGGCCTTCGGCATGACCTCCACCGATGTGCGGACCGTCCTCATCGACGGAAAGCCCGTCTACGAGGACCGTGAGTTCCCCTTCGACGTGCAGGAGATCTTCGCGAAGAGCCGCGAGGCGGCAAAGGCGACCTGGAAGAGGATCGAAAATTTGGAGGAGAAACAGTACTAAACTCTCTTTCGACTTTATACCTGAGCTGCGTTCAAAAAAAATCCTTTTTTGAACGCAGCAAGGCCTAACATATTACACAAGGAGTTATTGAGATGGCGTTAAAAGACGATATTTTGGCAAAAGCTGAGGAGTATCGCGACTACACCGCGGAAAACCTCTCGAAGATCGTGAAGATCAAGTCATACAGCGGAGAGGAAGAGGAGGTCTGCCACAAGCTCGTCGAGCTCTGCGAAGAGGCGGGCTTCGACGAGGTGCGGATCGACGCCCTCGGCAGCGTGATCGGACGTGTGGGCAATGGACCGAAGAAGCTGGCAATCGATGCCCATATCGACACCGTAGAGGTGGGAGATCCGTCGCAGTGGAACTTCGACCCCTTCTCCGGCGAGATCAAGGACGGCAAGGTCTACGGCCGCGGCACCAGCGACCAGAAGGGCGGGGCGGCGAGCATGATCACCGCCGGCCGCATTCTCAAGGAGCTCGGCTACGACGGCGAGTACACAGTCTACTTTACCTTCACGGTTCTCGAGGAGGACTGCGACGGCATGTGCTGGAAGTACCTCATAGAAGAGGAAGGGCTCAAACCCGACTACGCCGTCTCCACCGAGCCGACGACCTGCAGGCTCTACCGCGGCCAGCGAGGCAGAATGGAGATGATTGCCCGGCTCAAGGGAGTCTCCTCCCATGGCTCTGCGCCGGAGCGCGGAAAGAGCGCCGCCTACAAGGCCTCCCGTGCGGCTCTGGCAATGGAGAAGCTGAACGAGGATCTGCAGCCCGACGAGGGAAACTTTCTCGGTAAAGGAACCATCGTCGTCAGTCAGATCGACGTACACGGGCCGAGCCAGTGCGCGGTCCCCGACCAGGCGATGCTCTACCTCGACCGCAGGCTCACCTGGGGCGAGGACAAGGATCTGGCCATCGGCCAGGTAAAGAAGTACATGGCCGAGGCCATCGGTGAGAGCGAGGAGAGCATCTCCGTCGAGATGCCTATGTTCGAGAAACGGGGCTGGAGAGATCTCGACTACACTCAAGAGCTCTACTTCCCCACATGGAAGATTCCGGAGGACCACGAGGTGATCGGGTACGGTGTAAAGGCCTACGAAAACCTCTGGGGCAAGAAGCCGGTGGTCGACAAGTGGACCTTCTCTACCAACGGCGTGGCCATTACCGGCCGCCACGAGATCCCCCTCATCGGCTTCGGTCCCGGAGACGAGGATCAGGCCCATGCTCCCAACGAGGAGACAAGGGTTGATGATTTGGAGGTCTGCGCCGCATTTTACACGATGCTTCCCTACGCCATGGAGGGAAAGAGCTGAGACTAGTATAATGGGAGTAGTTCACACCCGCAGCGGTCCCGTAAGGGGCCGCCGGCGGGGGCTGCTATTCTCGATCCAAAGAGGAGCATAAGGGGAGATGACGAATCAAATCAGTACGTCCATCAAACGTTTCGACGCCGGAGCTAAGACCGCCGGGAAAGAAATATTCGTTGCAGACAAAAAGTTTCCTGGGGCGCTGACGGCAAAACTGGTCCGATCGCAGCGGGCCCGTGCCCGCATCGTTTCGGTGCAGGTTCCCGAGCTGCCGGAGGGCTACTACTACTTCGATGCGAAGGACATACCGGAGGGCGGGAAGAACAGTGTGGAGATGATCAAGGGCGACCAGCCGGTGTTTGCGGATAAAGAGACCCGTTTTATCGGCGAGAACATCGGCATCATGGTAGGTCCCGATCCCTCGAAGGTGATCGAGCTCCGCGACGCGGTGAAGGTCGAATACGAGGATCTGGAGCCGACCTACACGATAGAGGATTCCCTCGCCCTAAAGGGCGGACCGATCCACGGCGACGACAACTGTTTTTCCGATTATTCGCTCCGCAAGGGCGATCCGGACAACGCCTTCGCTCGGGCCGCGCAGGTCCTCGAGGACGAGCTCACCTCGGGCTACCAGGAGCAGCTCTACATGGAGCCGCAGGGCATCGTCGGCACATGGGAGGACGAAAAACTCACCCTCTATTTCTCCGGACAGTGCCCGTTCTATCTGCGTCACGCCGTTGCGGCGGCCCTCGGCCTCGAGGAGGACGATGTGAGGGTCCGCCACATGATGACCGGCGGCGCATTCGGCGGCAAGGAGCACTATCCCGACGTGATAGGAACCCCGCTCGCCGTGGCGACCATACATCTGAAGAAGTCGATCCGGCTCATATTCGACCGGATCGAGGACATAAGCTACACGGTAAAGCGCCATCCGAGCGCGGTCTCCTATCGAACCGCCCTCGACGAGGCGGGCAACATCATCGCGATGGACGTGGACGTGCGGCTCAACAGCGGCGCCTACGAGACCTGCTCGATGGTGGTGCTGCAGCGGGCAATCTACTCGGCAAACAGCGTCTACGACATACCCAACGTGAAGATCCGCGGACGCGCCCTTGCCACCAACATGCCTCCCTCGGATGCCTTTAGGGGCTTCGGGGCGCCGCAGGGCCTCTACGCGGCGGAGATGCACATGAGCCACATTGCCCGTGCGCTCGGCAGGCCCGAGCTCGAGTTCAAGGAGAGCTACCTCATCAAGAAGGGCGGCATTACCGTCACCAACGGCCGCATCTGGGAGGACGTGAAGATGCCCGAGATAATTCAGCGGGTAGACGAACTCTCCGGTTATCGCAGGAAGGTGAAGGAGTACGGCACCGGCGGCAAAAAGAGCGCCGGCGACAAAAAGAGTACCGGCGGCATGAAGGGCATCGGCATAAGCCTCTTCAACCACGGCAGCGGTTTTACCGGAAGCGGCGAACAGGAGATCATCAACGGTGTCGTACGTCTGAGGAAGGACAGGGACGGCACGGTGGAGCTGCTGCTGGCCAACATCGAGATGGGGCAGGGTCCCCGGACGACGCTGCGGAAGGTCGCGGCGATGATACTCGACCTTCCGATAGAGAAGGTCGTCTACCGGAATCCCGACACCGACCGCGTCCCGGACTCGGGACCGACCTGCGCCTCGCGAACCGTCGCGGTGGTCGGCTACCTCATCCAAGAGGCCGCGAAGAAGCTCAAGGAGCGCTGGGACGAAGGTCCCGAGGTCGAGGTAAGCCAGCAGTACCAACACCCTGCCGGACGGAAGTGGAACGGCGAGACCCTGCAGGGGGACGCCTACCCGGTTTACGGCTGGGGCGCCTCGGTGGTGGAGGTGGAGATCGATCCGATCACCTACGAGATCCACACCACCGGCGTGTGGGCGGTTTTCGACGTGGGAACCGCCCTCGACCGCAGAGTCGTGGATGGACAGATAGAAGGCGGCATGGTGCAGGGGCTCGGTTATGCGAATATCGAGCGGCTGGAGTTCAAGGACGGCCGTTATGTGCAGAACACGATGGCCGACTACTGTATTCCCACAACCCTCGACTACCCGAGCATAGAGTCGGACCTCGTGGACAATCCCTACGAGTACGGTCCCTACGGGGCGAAGGGGGCCGGAGAGCTCGTGTTCGACGGGGCCGCCCCCGCATTTGCCGATGCGGTGCAGATGGCGGTCGATCGGGACATCCACCGGATTCCGATCTCCCCCGAGCATGTGATGGAGGTTATCGAGAATGGCAACGACTAAGAAGATATACATGACGGTCAACAACGAGGCCGTAGAGATAGAAACGGATCCGCTGCGCAGGCTTCTCGACGTGCTGCGCGAGGATCTCGGTTGGACCGGCCCGAAGGAGGGCTGCGGAGAGGGGGAGTGCGGTTCCTGCTCCGTCCTGCGTGACGGACTGCTGGTAAACTCCTGCATGATCCCCGTGGGAACCTGCGAGGGCTCCGAGATCGTGACGCCCGAGGGCTTCTCCGAGACCGAGCGCGGAAAGGTAATTGTCGATGCCTACGCCGATTCGGGAGCGGTGCAGTGCGGATTCTGCACCCCCGGCATGATGATGGCGACCGAGGCGCTGCTGCGGAAGAATCCGCAGCCGAGCACGGCGGAGGCCCGCGAGGGGCTGGCCGGCAATCTCTGCCGCTGCACCGGCTACGACATGATCGTCGAGGGAGTGCTCCTGGCGGCCGAAAGGGGGAAGGGACTATGGTAGACTCCTACATTCCGAGCAGCTTGAGCGAAGCACTGGAGATCCGGAAGGAGAAGGGGGCCATTCCCCTCGCCGGCGGAACCGATCTGATGGTCCGCTACCGCTACGAGTCGGGAGCCGTTCCGAAGTATCCCGGTCCCATCATGCTGATCAGCAGACTGAAGGACATCGGGGCCATCGAGAAGAAGGACGGGCATCTGCACATCGGCGCGACGGCGACGATGGGAGAGGCGCTCGCCCACTCCGACGTTCCGGAACTGCTGAAGGAGGCAGTCCGTACAGTTGCCGCGGTGGGCCTGCGCAACAGTGCCACCATCGCGGGAAACATCTGCAATGCCTCGCCCGCCGCAGACTCCGTCGTGGCGCTCTACGTCCTCGATGCGAAGCTGCAGCTGCAGAGCAGCGAGGGCAGCCGCACCGTAGCGATAGAGGAGTTCATCACCGGCCCCGGGCAGACCGAGCTGGGATCTTCCGAGCTGCTGACCGACATCATCGTCCCGGAGAGCCGGGAGACGGTCCACCTCTTCAGGAAGGTCGGCACGCGCAAGGCGAATGCCCTGAGCAAGTTAGCCCTCGCGGCGGACGGACGCGTGGCCGGCGGAAAGGTAGAGAAGCTGCGCATGGCCGTAAACGCCGTCGCCCCGACGATCGTCCGCTCGAGAGAGATCGAGAAGAGCCTCGAGGGGCTGACGCTTGCGCAGGCGAAAGACCGGATCGACGAGGCGCTCGCCGGATACGGCGAGCTCGTACGGCCGATAGACGACCAGCGCTCGACGGCTCGCTACCGCAAGAGCGTGGCGATCAAACTGCTGCGTCACTTTCTCGAGGAGCACCTGCTCGCGGGCGACTAAGATAACCGTCGGGCGCGCGCTTCCCGCCGGATGGTATATGGTTTCCGCCCGGCAGATATCGCGAAGGAGAACAAATATGGCAAAACTGCTGTTCAAGGATATTTACTACCTGCAGACCACCGCCGGCGCGGAGGGGCTGCGGGGCTACGACCTCCTAATAGACGGAAACAGGGTAGAGAAGGTCGCTAAGAACATAGATTTTACCCCAGGCGCTGAGGATAGGGTCATCGACGCCTCGCGTCACGTGGTGGTGCCAGGGTTCGTAAACACCCATCACCACTTCTACCAAACCCTCACGAGGAACATCCCGGAGGTGCAGAATGCGAAGCTCTTCGACTGGCTCGTATACCTCTACGAGCTGTGGAAGTACATAGACGAAGATGCGGTCTACTACTCCTCCCTCCTCGCAATGGCGGAGCTGCTGAAGACCGGCTGCACCACCTCCTCCGATCACCACTACCTCTATCCGAGGGACTTCGAAGGTGATCTGATGGGTCTGCAGTTCGAGGCGGCCGAGACCCTCGGCATGCGCTTCTCGCCCACACGGGGATCCATGTCCCTCAGCAAGAAGGACGGCGGCCTGCCGCCCGACTCGGTGGTCCAGACGGAGGAGGAGATCCTCGAAGACAGCGAACGGGTCATAGGGGAGTACCACGACGGATCGGATTTCTCGATGCGAAAGATAGTCCTCGCCCCGTGCAGCCCCTTCTCGGTAACCGAAGACCTGATGAAGAAGACGAGCGAGCTCGCGAGGAAGCACGACGTGCGGATACACACCCACGTGGCCGAGACGATCGACGAGAACGACTTCTGTATGGAGGTCTACGGCAGACGTCCGCTGCAGCTGATGCAGGACACCGGCTTCGTCGGCGAGGACGTCTTCTATGCCCACGGGATACACTTCAACGACGAGGAGCTCGACATCCTCGCAGAGACCGGAACCCACATCGCCCACTGCCCCTCGAGCAACATGCGCCTCGGATCGGGCATCTGCCGGGTCACCGAGATGCTGCCGAAGGGCGGACATGTGGCCCTTGCGGTCGACGGGTCGGCCTCGAACGATGCCTCCGACATGCTCGGGGAGATGCGGGCGGCCCTCATGCTGCAGCGGGTCAAGTACGGCGCAGACGCGCTCACCGCCGCCGACGTCTACAAAATCGCGAGCGAAAACGGCGCGAGGCTCCTCGGATACGACAAGGTCGGACGCCTCGAGGAGGGCTGGGCCGCCGATCTCGCCGCCTTCGACGTGAGCGGCATCGGCTATGCCGGTTCCCTCTCGGATCCAGCGGCGGCGCTCCTATTCTCCGGCTACAGCCACGAGGCCGACTACACCGTGGTAAACGGGAAGTTGGCGGTGGAGAGCGGCCGGCTCGTCGGCTTCAACGAAGAGGAGCTTGCCGAGAAGGCGAACAGCATTGCGTTTTCGATGCTCGAAAAGCGGAGAGGATGAGCAGTCCCCTCCCGATGACACATACATAGAGAAACAAAACCAAGAACGAAGACTGAATTGGAGGAATGAATGGACAGAGTAGGAATCGAGGAGATGGTGCGTGCCCTCTCCAGATTGAAGACTGAGAAGATGTATCTTGACGACTTCTTTCTCACCTGGGACAAGAGTGACGACGAGATCGCCGCAACATTTGCCGTGGCGGAGGTGCTCCGGGGCATGAGGGAGAACAACATCTCCTCTCGTGTATTCGACAGCGGTCTCGGCATCTCTCTCTTCCGTGACAACTCGACACGAACGAGATTCAGCTATGCGAGTGCGTGCAACCTCCTCGGTTTAGAGGTGCAGGATCTCGACGAGAAGAAGAGCCAGATCGCACACGGCGAGACGGTCAGGGAGACCGCAAACATGATCTCCTTCATGGCCGACGTAATCGGTATCCGCGACGACATGTACATCGGCAGAGGACACACCTACATGCAGGAGGTCTCCGAGGCGGTCTACCAGGGATACCTCGACGGCGTGCTCGAGCAGCGACCCACCCTGGTGAACCTGCAGTGCGACATAGATCATCCGACGCAGTCGATGGCCGACATGCTCCACGTGATCAACCACTTCGGCGGCGTGGAGAACCTTAGAGGAAAGAAGGTCGCAATGACCTGGGCTTACAGCCCCAGTTACGGTAAGCCTCTTTCGGTCCCCCAGGGTATAGTGGGACTCTTCTCCCGTTTCGGCATGGACGTCTCCCTTGCGCATCCCGAGGGCTACAACATCATGCCCGAGGTGGAAGAGGTGGCTGCGAAGAACGCCAAGAACAGCGGCGGCTCCTTCTCTCGGGTCAACAGCATAGAGGATGCCTTCGCCGATGCCGACATCGTCTATCCGAAGAGTTGGGCGCCCTTTTCTGTCATGGAGGAGCGCACGAGATTGGTGGAAGCAGGCGACGACAAGGGTCTCGCGGAGCTCGAGAAGAAGGGCCTGGAGAACAACAAGAAGTACATGGATTGGGAGTGCACCGAAGACCTCATGTCCAAGACCAAGGACGGAGAGGCACTCTACATGCACTGTCTGCCTGCGGACATCACCGGCGTCAGCTGCGACCACGGAGAGGTAGTAGAGAGCGTTTTCGACCGCTACCGCACTCCGCTCTACAAGGAAGCGAGCTACAAGCCCTACATCATCGCCGCGATGATTTTTCTCAGCAAGTTCGGCAATCCTTCAGAGAAGCTGATGGAGCTCATGCAGAACGATTCCAAGAGGATCAAGTAGACCAGGGCGTAGTTACCGCTCTATATTCGACACTTTATCTGAGGACGGGGCATTGCCCCGTCCGTGTTATCACTACGCACGGCCTCGGGCCGAGGCGTGCGCCCCGGATACGCATCCCGGTCAGAAGCGGTCGAACTCCTCCTTCTCCTTCTCGTCCCCGCGGATGTGGGGGGCTCTCCCCCCTCGTGCATGGTTCCGGAGTCTGCCGGAGGGTCTCTATAGGAAGATTAGTCGATGAGCGAGCTTATTCGGTGGTCGAGCTCCTGCTGATCACGCTTGAAAGTCTCTATTCCCGCGAGGTTGAGGAGGGTGTCTATCGCCATTTTCCCTTCTGCTATGCGGGATTTCCATGTGCTGTGCACCGGAATCTTTCCTTCGGAGGAGATCTGTTTGAGATCCTCTGCATCGAGCTCGGGGAAGAGATCCTCGCAGCAGCCGTGGCGCCCCCGCTCGGCGAGCTCCTTTCCGTTGATCGGCGGATTCTCGGTGAGCTTGTGAATGAAGTCGACCCCCTTCTCGGTGAGCTCGTACAGGCGGTCCATCCTCACCTCATCGGGAGAGACGCTCGGATGCAGATCTACCTCGTAGTCCTCTGATCGCCTCGGCTCGAACTCCGCCGGAAGCTCTTCCCGCGCAGCCGAGGCAACCTTGGTCGGCATGGTGAACACGTCTACGCCTGCTAACAACGGAAGCTGCTCAGAGCTTCGCATGCTCGCGGCAATCTGCTTTGTCGTACCGCCGTTCTCGCCGTTGGCCTCCTCCACCTTGCGCTGACTGGCGAGAGTAGTCTTTTCCCCGATGTACTTTCCGCTGCCGAGCCCGTTGTCCGCAAAATAGGAGTTGATCCTGCCGAGAAAGACGTTGACATATTCTGGTTTCGCGAAGGTGGTCGCAAGAAAGTTCTGCCTGGCGGAAAAGCCGAGGGTCATGTTGACCGGAATCTTCATCTTGTGGAGCTCTCGAGAGGCCACGAGTCCCTCCGCAGTGAAGGGTACCTTGATGATAAAGTGATCGGGAGCGATCTCGTAGAGTCTGCGGGCGTAGTAGACCGTCGCGTCGTAGTCGTGAACGAAATCGGTGTGAAGCTCAACGCTCACCTTGCCCCCGAACCGTTCGACGAGACGCAGCCCGTGCCGAGCGTTCAGGATGAAGGCGATTTCCCGTATCTGCGTCTGCCTGTCGTATCCCTTGACCAATTCGTAGGCCCTCTTGATGTAGTCGTCATAGATCCCCTTCTGTATCTCCCGGTTCAGCAGTGTATTGTTCGTCGTGAGAGCCGACATCTCGGCGCTCCAGATCTTCTGCGCTTCCTCGATATCGCCGGTGTCGAGCCAGAGCTCGGTTCCGGTTCGTCGCAGCGAAGCCCAGAAGGGGTCTGTTTTCCCTGTATCCGCTGCACCGGTAGTGTCTATACCTTCCATAATGAGTTCTTTTACATCCATACTTCCTCCATTTCAAAAATACGAAGACAGGTTACAAGGATCAAGCAGCCTCTACGACGGGATGAGAGCCCTCATGTAGCCTTCGCCGGCGACGCGGCACCGCATACAGAGTATACCGACCATCATGCTCTTTTATCAGGGGCGCGAGTTGATGCGGCTACAGGGCGCCTATCCCTACGAACAGCTCAAGTCCCAAGTCGAGGCCCACCTGCCGGATTAGCGTAGATCGACTACTGCTCTTCGAGCCGTCGAAGGGCGTGTGAGTGCTGCAGGGTGTAGATGTAGAGGATCACCGCGAGAAGCCCGAAGATCATGGGGCCGTAGAGTATGCCGATCGGTCCGAAGAGACGAATCCCTCCGATGAGGGAGAAGAAGAGGATGAGTGTCGACATTCCCGATTTTCCCTGCATGAGATAGGGCCGCAGGAAGTTGTCGATGGAGCCTACTCCCACCGCGCAGTAGATGAGTATGAACACAGCCTTCCCTATTTGGCCGGAGATGAGCATGTATCCCGTAACGGGCACCCAGACCAGGGCGGTGCCCACCATAGGGATAAACGATGAAATGCCGAGCATTACCCCCCAGAAGAGGGCGGGAATGCCGATGATCCGAAAACCAAGAGCGGCGACCATCGCCTGTATCGCCGCGGTCAGGAGCATTCCCATCAAGACGGCCCGCACGATGTAGCGTGCCCGTTCGATGAGTACGTGCGCGTGACTCCCCGAGAGCGGGAGAATCTTCAGAAAATACGCGAGCATGACATCTCCGTCCCGAAAGGTGTAGAACATGATGAAGAACATGATAAAGAAGTTCATGACCAGCAGTCCCGTCTGAGAGAGGAGGGGGAGGAGGAAGCTGCCGAGTGCCTGTATTAAGTTTCTGCTCAGGGCGGTGAGACGGTCGGTGAGGCTGCCGCCGTCTGCGCTGGCCCGTTGGATCTGCTCTTCTATGAAGCCCCGGAGACTGTCGAGCCGGGGATATTTCTCCCAATCGAAGCCCTGCACGGCCTGTACTATTCTGCCGGGGCCGCCGGAGCTGATCCATCCCTGGAGGTGCTGAGCCACCTCTATACCCTGCTGCACGATAGCGGCGGAGAAGAGAAAGAAAGGAACTACGACCACGAGGAATACGGCGATTACCATCACCACCGATGCGAGACTCCGTTTTCCCCTGAAGAGCCGCAGGACTCTCGCGTAGACCGGGTAGAATATCGTCACCAGGAAGAGGGCGAGCACGATAGGTGCGATGAAGGGACGGACGAGGCTGAAGACCCCGATGAAGCCGAGGCCGATGAGGACGAGCAGCACTCCGTTCGAGAGCATCTTCCCCTCGGATCGAGGTGATGCGGAGTACGTGCCTCCGGAGCTCGATTTCGCCTGTCTGCGTGGGCGCGGAGCCGTCTCGCCGCCTCGACTGTCCATAACAGGGATAGTAAATAGACGGCGCCTTCTGGTCAAGCCGGCCGGTGGTAGGATAAACTGGAGGTGGAGGGATACTCACTATGCCTGATTTCGAAATGCCGTTGAATGAGTTGAAGAGGTACGAGGGCCGCAACCCGAAACCGGAGGACTTCGAGGCGTACTGGCGCCGGGCCCTCGAGGAGCTCCGCTCCAGAGATCCGGATGTGATATTCGAAACCGCACCCTTCCGTGCCCCGTTCTGCGACTGTTTCGACCTCTGGTGGACAGGCGCAGACGGCGCGCGTGTGCACGCGCAGTATCTGCGGCCGAGCGGGAGCGGCTCCGAAGGAGCCGGCGATTCGGCCTGGAGCGGCGGAGAGGGCGAAGGGAGCTCTGAGGCTGCAGAGGACTCCGGAGCTCGGCCTGCCGAGATCGAGGCGGACGAGGAGAGCGGCGAGCAGCCCGCGCTCCTCCTCTTCCACGGCTACAGCGGCGACGCCGGCCCCTGGACCGAGAAACTCGGCTACGCGGCGGCCGGTTTTCACGTATTCGCCATGGACTGCAGGGGCCAGGCGGGTCTCTCCCACGACAGGGGCGGGCATGCCGGCAACACCCTCCACGGCCACCTCATTCGCGGCCTCCGGGATGGAGGCGAGAGTCTCTACTACCGTCAGGTCTTTCTCGACACGGTGCGCCTCGCGGACATCGCCATGGCGCTTCCCGAGATCGATTCCGGAGGCATCTCGGTGATGGGGGGATCGCAGGGAGGGGCGCTCTCGCTCGCCTGCGCGGCCCTGGTGCCGGAGATCGAGAAGGCGGTGGTCCGCTACCCCTTCCTCTCGGACTACCGTCGTGTCTGGGACATGGATCTGGACGAGAACGCCTACGGAGAGCTGCGCGACTATTTCCGGATGTACGACCCTCTCCACGAGCGTGAGGAGGAGATCTTCACGACCCTCGGCTACATAGACGTACATCATCTCGCCCCGCGCATACGGGCGAAGCTCCTCTTCGGCTGCAGCGGCATGGACAGCCTCTGTCCGCCGTCGACGCAGTTCGCCGCCTACAACGCCGTCTCCTCCGAGAAGAGGATGCGGTACTATCCCGATTTCGGCCACGAGGAGCTGCGCGGCTTCGACGACGAGGCCTTCGAGTTCATCCTCGGCGTCGGAAAGGAGTAGGCGTATGGAAGAGTCTATAGAGCGAAACGAACGCTGGTACGAGGCTATTTCGCTGCGCAGCTCGAGACGAAAGTACGAGCGGCGGAGGATAGAGCAGGAGAAGCTCGACCGCATCTCCTCGCTATTAGATGAGCTGAACGGCGGACAGGACTCCTGCAGGGTCCTCCTGCTGCGGAAACACGACGGCTCGGCATTTTCAGGTATCGGCGGATCCTACGGGGCAATAGGAGGAGCGCCCTCCCTGCTTGTATTTCTCGTGAATGCCACCGCCCCCGACGGATACGCCCGGATCGGGTACCACGGTGAGGCCGTGGTTCTCGAGGCAGTCTCCGAGGGGCTCGTCACCTGCTGGGTCTCGGGCATGTTCAGCAGAGACGGGGTCGCCGGGTCGATCGAAACCGCGGCGAACGAACGAATCGTGGCCGTCTCTCCTCTCGGTTACTCCGGCGAGAAGAAGGCCTTCTCGGAGCGGATGCTCAGCGGGCTCGCGGGAAGTAAGCGGCGCAAGCCGCTGGAAGAGCTCGTCGACGGCGATGTGAGCCGCTGGCCGGAGTGGGCGAGGAGTGCCGTCGAAGCGGCGAGGCTCGCACCCTCCGCAATGAACCGGCAGCCGTGGCTCTTCCTCTACGGAGGAGAAGCGCTCAGCGTAGAACCGGCGGGCTCCTCTTCCCGGAATGCATCTAAGAGTCTCGACTGCGGCATCGCCCTCAGACATCTCGAAGTAGGAGCCCGGCACTCTCTCGGGGCCCCCGTTGCGATAGAGTTCTCCTCTCCGCCGAAGGTGGCCGCTATCCGGCCCGCCTGAGGGCCGCGCGGGTCTCTCGACCCGCGCG
>CAYFVU010000036.1:0-25083 GCA_964346645.1 uncultured Spirochaetaceae bacterium
AAAGTTTTGTAGGTCAGCAGACACTCCACCGAGCGTGAGGACACCATAATCGGCACCATCTGGGCGGTCGGTATGGCGATCGGCCTGCTCTTCATTTCCCGCACTGAGGGCTACGTCGATCCCATGAGCTATCTCTTCGACCTCCCCTCAGGCTCGACGACGATCGTCTTCGCAGAGGCGGTCTACCTGCTGCTCTCTCCTCGTGCGAGCCGTCCGCAGGCGCCGCCGGAAGAGATCCTCGGCGGTTGCCGCACGCTGAGCGGCCGGCCGGCCATATATCTCGAATCCGGGCATTTCACCCACGAACCACGTTGCAATTTGTTGCGTTAGACTCACCGACGTGGTACAATACCGCGACATTCTTATGGAGGATACACATGAAAATACAACGGTATGTACGTCCGAAGAGCTTAGACGAGGCGTACTCGCTCGTTCGTGACGAGAAGGGTTTTCTTCTCGGCGGCGGCGCATGGTCGAGGATGAATTCGCGCACGGTAGAACTCGCCGTAGATCTGTCTTCCCTCGATTTAGATTACATCAAGAGCTCGGGAAGCCGAGTAGAGATAGGAGCAATGACCACCGCGCGGGATATCGAGACCTCTGCTGAGCTGCAGAAGAGGCTCGGGTCGATCCTGAGCGATGCGGTCGCGCACATCGTCGGAGTGCAGCTGCGCAACATCATCACCGTCGGCGGTACGGTGGCGGGAAAGTACGGTTTCTCCGATCTGCTGACCGCGCTCCTCGCCCTCGATGCCAAGGTGGGACTCTACGGCGACGGAGAAGTTCCCATCGAAGAGTTCCTCGGCGCCAAGTCGAACGAACCAAAACTGGTCGAGAAGGTGATAATCGAGACCGGCGACGTAAAGGCTGCATACGCGAGCGTGAGGAAGTCCCGCACCGACTTCGCCGCGCTCAATGCGGCGGCGGTTCGCCGCAACGGTTCCTGGAGAGTCGCCGTCGGCGCACGCCCCGGTTCCGCACAGCTCTCGGCCGAAGCGGCGAAGCAGCTCGGCTCCGAGAAAACACCCTCGGAGGAGAGCGCGAAGCAGGCCGGCGAGGCCGCTGCCTCCGAACTCTCCTTCGGCAGCGACCTCCGCGGGTCGGCCGATTACCGGGAGCAGATCTGCAGCGTACTCGTGAAGAGAGCCATCATGGAGGTAGCGGAATGAACATAGAACTGACGATCAACGGCCGCAAGAGGCGGTTCGACATAGAGCCCGGCGACATGCTCGTCGATGTGCTGCGGGCACGAGGGTACAAAGAGGTCAAGAAGGGATGCGACTCCGGCAGCTGCGGCGTCTGCAGCGTGCTCCTCGACGGAACGCCCATCCTCTCCTGCTCCTTCTTCGCCGCAAAGGCCGACGGACGGGAGATCACCACGATCAAGGGCATCGAGAAGGAGGCGGCGGAGTTCGCCGAATACCTGACGGCGCAGGGCGCCGACCAGTGCGGTTTTTGCGGTCCGGCCTTTGCGCTGACCGTGCATGCGCTCATGCAGGAGAAGAAGAGACCGAGCATGGAGGAGATCAAGCACTACCTCGCCGGCAATCTCTGCCGCTGTTCCGGCTACGAAGGCCAGATGAGAGCAATCGCGAGTTACGTGGAGGCTAAGAATGGATAGACAGTTCACACAGGTAAAACATACACGCGCAAAAATAGACGGCAGAGGGCTCATTACGGGACAACCCGCCTATACCGACGACTTGGCTCCCCAGGGAGCGCTCTCGGTAAAGCTGATACGGAGTCCTCACGCCTTTGCAAAGATAAAGAGCATCGATGCATCGAAGGCGATGGAGCTGCCCGGGGTCGAGTGCGTGCTCACCCACAAAGACGTGCCCCGCGTGCCCATTACCCGGGCCGGACAGGGGCACCCGGAGCCGAGCCCCAAGGACAAGTTCATTCTCGACGAGTATGTCCGCTATCCGGGAGACGAGGTGGCGATCGTTGCAGCCGTAGACGACGCAACGGCAGAAGAGGCCGCCGCTCTGGTACGGGTCGAGTACGAGGAGCTGACTCCCCTCCTCGACATGGAAAAAGCCGAGGGAAGCGAGACGATCGTACACCCCGAGCAGGAATCCTACACCATGTTTCCCATGGGCTTCGAGCCGAAGAAGAACATCGCCGCGGTCTACCAGATGAACATCGGCGACGTCGACGAGGTGCTCTCCTCCTGCGACTACACGGTCGAGGGGCGCTACTACACTCAGGCTCAGGCTCACGCAGCCATGGAGCCCCACGCGGCGTTCAGCTACTACGACGTGCAGGGCAGGATGAACGTGGTCACCTCCACGCAGAACCCCTTCCACACCCGCCGCATCCTCGGCGAGGTCTTCGAGATGCCGCTGAAGGAGATCCGCGTCTACAAGCCGCGCATCGGCGGCGGATTCGGCGGTAAGCAGCATGTGCACCTCGAGCTCTTCACCATGCTCGTGACGCTGAAGACCGGCAAGCCGTCCAAGGCGGTCATGAGCCGTAAGGAGGTGTTCGAGTCTTCCTTCGCCCGCCACAAGATGCGGCTCGACATTCGTATGGGCGCGGACAAGGAGGGCATGCTCAAGGCAATCGACCTGCAGGTACTCTCCGACACCGGCGCCTACGGCGAGCACGCCCTCACCGTGTTCACCAACTGCGGCTCCAAGTCGCTCCCCCTCTACAACAAGGTCGAGTCGGTGCGCTTCGGCGGCAAGATCGTCTACACCAACCGCACCCCCGCGGGCGCCTACCGCGGCTACGGCGCCATTCAGGGCAACTACGCCCTCGAGTCGGCTATAAGCGAGCTCGCCCACAAGATGGGAATGGATCCGCTGGAGATCCGAAAGAAGAACATGATTGTCGAGGGAGAGACGAGCGACATCTTCCGCATCATGGGCGAAGGCGGCGAAGGGGTCGAAATGACTATAGAGAGCTGCAAGCTCGACTACTGCGTAAAGCGCGGCGGCGAGCTGATCGAGTGGAAGCCGAACACGCTGAGACGTGACATGGGCGGCGGCAAGGTCCGCGGTAAGGGGATGGCCCTCGCCATGCAGGGCTCGGGCATCCCCCAAATCGACATGGGATCGGCAACCCTCGAGCTGCAGGACGACGGTTTCTTCAAGCTGCTGATAGGCGCAACGGATCTCGGCACCGGTAGCGACACCATCCTCGCGCAGATCGCCGCCGAGGAGCTCGCCATTTCGGCCGACGACATCGTCGTCTACAGCTCCGACACCGACCGCACCCCCTACGACGTCGGCGCCTATGCATCGAGCACCACCTATGTGACGGGAAACGCCGTCATCCGTGCGGCACAGAACATGAAACGGGTCCTCATCGAGAAGGCGGCCGAGAAGTTCGGCGTCGATGCAGAGGAAGTGGAGTTCAACGGTAAGGATCTATGGATAAAGGCCGGCTCGAGCAAGATATCCGAGATGAAGGACAAGAAACACTCGATCAGCCTGAAGGAGCTCAGCTACGACACCCTCTATCACGACGGTCTCGACATGAGAACTCTGCAGGCTTCCGGCTCCTACAGCGGCAACGTTGCTCCCCCGCCCTACATGTCGGGCTTCTGCGAGGTAGAGGTGGACACCGAGACCGGAGAGATCCGGGTCCTCGACTACGTGGCCATTACCGACTGCGGGACCCCCATCAACCCCGAGCTCGCCAGAGTGCAAGTGGAGGGCGGCCTGCTGCAGGGAATCGGTATGACCCTCTACGAGGACGTGGTCCTCTCGTCCAAGGGCAAGATGCTGAGCAACAACTTCATGAACTACAAGATTCCCTCCAGGAAGGACGTAGATAAGCTGAGGGTAGAGTTCGCAGAGAGCTACGATCCCACCGGCCCCTTCGGCGCGAAGTCGGTGGGAGAGATCGGAATCGACACTCCTCTCGCCGCCATCAGCAACGCCGTCTACAACGCCACGGGCGTGCGTATTCGCTCGCTGCCGATCACACCGGAGAAGCTCCTCGCGGCTCTAAAGGAAAAGAAGTAAGGCGATGTGAGCTCGAAGAGCCCACGATAGCGCCGTCCGCCGCTGCGACTCGCTCGCAGCCGGGCGGCTTTTTTTAGATCTGGGTCTCAGCCTTCGCTGCTGCTCTCCTCGCCGCTACCGCTCCCGTAGGGCTCCTCTTTTACGAACACGAGCAGGAGGAAGAGCGAGAGGAGGGAGGCGAAGAAGGAGACCGGTCCGAGCCCCCACACTCCGAGCTTCAGGTAGGCGGCGGGACCGCTCATGCCCGAGATTACCGGACCGAGCAGGCCCATCGAGAAACTGAGCGCCATCACCTTTCCGCGCTGCTCGGGAAACTGTTCACTGATGAGGGGAAAGTTGCTGACGATGGCGAACTCGAAACAGAAACGGGGCAAAGCGATGGAGATAACCGCCAACGGCAGCGAGAGGTTGAGCAGGGGAAGGAGAGCGAAGAAGATCACCATCCCGCTCACGCCGAGGAATACGCTCCTCTTCTTCCCGATTCTGTCGCCGTAGATGCTGACGAGGATACTCGCCGTCCAATCGGTAAAACCGAGCAGCAGCGCAACGGTGCCGAGCTGCCCCGCCCGCAGTCCGTACTCCGCCTCCAGCCAACCGCCGTGGATGATCATCACATGGGATATGGCGAAGAAATTGAATAGGTTGATGAGAATGGCCGCCCAGGCGCTCGCCTTGTGTTCGCCGAGATCGAGAAACTTTCTCAGTGCGGCAAGACTTCCACGCAGCGAAGCGCTCCGCGCCTCCGGCGCGACAGGCTCTCTCGACCCCTCCGATTCCATTTGCTGCTCATCCTTCGCCTTCGGAAGCGTGCCGAAAAGCAGGGCCATAAAGAAGAAGCCTGCGGAGAGGAGGAAGAGGGGCAGGCGCCAGTCGAACCACTCGATGAGGAAGCCCATCAGAAAGAGCCCCATGATCCCTGCAAGGGCCCAGGAGTACTCGAGAATACCGAGATACCTCGACCTCTTGCGGTAGGGGAGCTTTGCACTCAGATAGGCCTGCACCATCGGGGTGTAGGCGGCCACCCCCACTCCGGTTACCACCATTCCCGCGAGGATGACCGGCAGCCCCGCCCCCGTGGCAAGGAGGAGGAAGCCTATTGCCGACAAGAGCAAGCCGATTCTCATAACCGCCCGATACCCGATCCGGTCGGCGAGGCTCCCGATCAGAGGAGAGCTCAGCCCCATGAGATTTCTCAGGCTCACCAGGCGGCCCATGGTGATCACGCTGAGCCCCATGCCGGCGGCGATGATGGTGAGAAAGGGTTGAAACAGCTGTACCGAGACGTCGACGAAGAACTTCGCCGTCACCCCGAGCCCGACCATGTAGCCGAGCGACCGTGTTACGCTTCTTCTCTTTTCCATATGTTCACATACAGCGAGTGTGTTCTCGAGCCCCTGCTCGGGAGCGTAGGCTCGGTGGAGGTGAGAACATTGACCGAACCGGCGAGATCTTCGCCTTCGGGAGAGATCCGTGGCCATACTCCCTGGTTGCACGAGACGACGCCAGGGAGTATATCACGAGTCACCCTCGCGACGCCATGCATGCGTCCGTTTCTGCTCGCCACCACCACCGGCGAGTTCTCCGCTATGTCCCGCCGCACGGCATCCTCATAGTTGATCCACACTCTGTCGTCATTCAGCCGTTCGAGCTCTTCCGTGTCGTGGAACTGGGAGTTGACCCGGGCCGGTGCGTGCGGAGTGACCATCCGCAGGGGGTACTCCTCTTCGGGCCGGTTCTCCCATGCGACGGGAATCGGGCTCCCGCCGGCTCTTTCGAAGCTCTCCGAGCAGATCTCTATCCTGCCCGACGGGGTCGGCAGGGGATGAGCCTCCGGGTCCTCTATGAAGTCGGCGAGTCCCACCCGGTACTGATCCTCTCCCGCGTAGATGCCGGTGGAGAAGAAGCGCTCTGCATCATCCACCTCGCTCTCCGCAATGCAGACATCGAGCCACTCCTCGGCGCTGCGGCCCATGGTGAACTCCTTCTCGAAGCCGAGACGCTGTGCGAGGGCGGCAAAAATATCGTAGTCGTTCCGCACTCCAGGGAGCGGGTCGGAAGCCCGCTCGCTGGAGAAGAGGTAGTTGCTGTGGGAAGTCAGCACATCCCGGCGCTCGAGAAAGGTAGTCGTCGGAAAGACGACGTCGGCCCATCTGCAGGTCTCGGTGAGGAAGGGGTCGTGGCAGAGGGTGAACTCGGAGGCCCCGAGTGCGCGGCGGTTCTTGGCGATGTCGCTGCCCTGCACCGCATAGTTTCCGCCGACCGAGTAGAGTCCCCTGATCTGCGGCCCTTCGTCGGCGGAGAGCGCCGTATCCGCCCAGCGGTAGACGGGGACGGATGAGGCCGCCGGATTCTCGGGTACCGGGATGCTCCCGATTACCGGGTGGGGCAGCATGTTCCACTGTCCACTGCCGGCGCTCCCGCCTGCCGTGCCGATGTTTCCCGCGGCGAGCTGCAGGGCCGCGCCGAGCCGGTCCGCCTCCTCGCCGCCGAGGGTACGCTGTATCGAGAGGCCCGGCAGCAGCGCCGCCGGTCTCGCCTTGGAAAAACGGCGGGCAAAGTCACGGATTCGCTGCGAGCTTATTCCGGTCAGGGGGGCCGCCCAGTCCGGGTCCCTCCTCTTCCCGTCGACCACGCCGCGCAGCCGCCGCTCGAGTCTATCGAATCCTCTACTGTAGCGCGCGACGAAGTCCCGGTCTACGAGCCCCTCTTCGATCATCACGAAGAGCATCGCCGACATCAGCACCGCATCGCTGCCGGGGTAGAGAGGAATCCACTCGGCGGAGAATCTCTCGACGCTGCGAGTGCGCCTCGGGTCTATGACCACGACGGGGATCCCCCTCCTGCGCGCCTCGTCGATAACCCGTTCGGTCTCCGTGCCTAACCTGGTGTCCGCGGCGTTGAAGCCCCACAGAACGATCAGCTCGGAGGAGAGGAGAGTCTTGACGTCTATGCCCACGTACTCGGTGCCGAAGAGGTGGGGCTTCACGAAGTCGGTCGCCTCGCTGCTGAAGGTCCCGTACGTGTCGGTAAACCCACCGAAGAGCGACAGGAAGCGTTTGGTGAGCACGGCGGTGTTGTGAACCACTCCTCGGCAGGCGCCCCCGCCGCCTATTGCCATGAGCGCCTCTGCTCCGTAGCGCTCCTTCAGCCTCGAGAGCCCCTCGGCGGACATATCGAGGGCCTCCTCCCACTCTGCCTCACGGAACTCACCTTCCCCGCGCGTACCCGTACGTATCAGAGGAGTGCGCAGCCGGCGTTCGTTGTAGAGGACCCGCGGCGACAGAAAGCCGCGGACGCAGCCGTTCATATAGGGAAGCCGGTGGGAGCTGTTACGTACCCGCTCGACCCTGCCCTCCGTTATCACCGCTTCGAGGGGACAGGCGGATATGCAGTCGTAATTACAAGAAACAGGAATTATCTTCTCAGCCATGTGTGTTGCTCCATTTGACTCGTGTGACACTCCCCCGATAATAGCTGATTTCTCATCCTTCGTACATCGGTTATATCGCAGCCTCCCGCCGCACTCGCTCTGCTCCATCTAAAAACAGCCTTTTCTCATGGGCCGATTTCCTCTATACTCGTTTTTGTTGAGGCGTCTGCGAATCATTACAAGAGGGACAGGAGGATGAAGATGGCGGCACAGAAAGAGAGAATAGGCATCATCGGTGCGGGCAACATGGGATATGCCCTCGCAAAGGGGCTGTCCGCGGATAATGAGCGGGGCGAACTGCTTATCTACGACACGGACGTCGAAAAGGCCCGAAACACCGCCGCTGCCTGCGAGGCGTCAACGACCGAATCGGCACAGGATCTGATCGAGAAGTGCGGCGTCACGGTAATCGCCATTAAGCCGCAGCACCTCGGGGCGTTCTTCTCCCAGCTCTCTGCAGGGACGAAGGATCGCAAGTTCATCTCCATCGTAGCGGGAACACGGATAGAGACGTTCCAGGAAAAGCTGCGGACCCCGCAGGTCGTTCGCTTCATGCCCAACCTCGCCGCTACCGTCTCCGCCTCGGTGGTGGGAGTCGCGACTCCGGAGGGAATCGACGAGGACTTTCGCATGGAATCCTTCTCCATTGCGGAGGCGCTCGGAACGGCCGTGCCGCTTCCCGAAGAGCTCATTTCGGCGGTCACCGGCCTCTCCGGCTCCGGTATCGCCTACGTCTTCGCCTTCCTCCACGCAATGGCCCTCGGAGGAACACAGGCGGGGATTCCCTACAACACCTCCCTCGGCATCGCGCAGCAGACCATGCGCGGCGCCCTCGAGGTGCTCGAGCAGGGCGAAATCGGGCCGAGCGAGATGCTCACCAGGGTCGCTTCGGCCGGCGGAACCACCATCCGGGGCATCCGCGCACTCGAAGAGAGGGGGTTTACCGCCGCAGTCATGGATGCGATCAACAAGGCCGCCGACCGGGCCTCGGAGATAGAGCAGAGCTCATAAAAAGAGCCGGAGACACATACCAATATGGAGCAGTTATGCTGGACTTAAAATTAATCAAGGAACACGTGCAAGAGGTACGGGAGAATATACGCAACCGCTACATGGACGTAGATGTGGACAGCGTCCTCTCCCTCTACGAACAGAGAAACAAGCTCCTCCGCGAGCTCGAGGAGCTTCGCAAGCAGCGCAACGAAAATGCGAAGAAAATGAAGGGCAAGATGAGCGATGAGGATCGTTCGTCCCTCATAGAGGAGGGTAAACGGCTGAAGGAGCGGATCTCCGCCCTCGAGGAGGAGCTCAAAGAGGTGGAGGGACAGCTGAACACCGAGGCGCAGCGGATCCCGAACATCGCCCATCCCGACGCCCCCATCGGCAAGGAGGACAAAGACAACCTGGAACTCCGCCGCCACGGCGAGCCGACGAGCTTCTCCTTTGTGCCGAAAGACCACATAGAGATAGGAAAAGAGCTCGAGCTCTTCGACTTCGACACCGCCGCCAAGGTCAGCGGACAGAAGTTCTACTACCTGAAGAACCAGGCGGTCTTCCTCGAGCTCGCCCTCGCCAGGTATGCCATGGACATCCTGCAGAGCCGCGGTTTTACCCCCACCATTACCCCCGACATCGCCCGCGAGGAGATTGCAGAGGGAATCGGTTTCAATCCACGGGGCGAGGAGAGCAACATCTACCGCATAGAGGGTACCGGCACCTGCCTCGTCGGCACCGCGGAGATCACCCTCGGCGGCTACCACGCACAGGAGCATCTGCCCGCGGAGAAGCTCCCCATCCGGATGGCGGGCCTCTCCCACTGCTTTCGGCGGGAGGCGGGCGCGGCCGGTCAGTTTTCTAAGGGGCTGTACCGGGTTCACCAGTTCACCAAGGTGGAGATGTTCGTCTACTGCCGTCCCGAAGAGTCGGAGGAGATCCACAATCAGCTCTTAGCGATAGAGGAGGAGATATTTCAGGGACTCGAGGTTCCCTATCGGGTCGTGGACACCTGCACGGGCGACCTCGGCGCTCCCGCCTATCGCAAGTTCGACCTTGAGGCATGGATGCCGGGCAGAGGAGAGTCCGGAGACTGGGGAGAGGTGACCAGCGCGTCGAACTGTACCGACTACCAGGCCAGGCGGCTCGGTGTCCGCTACAAGGGCGAGGAAGGGAACCGCTACGTCCACATGCTCAACGGCACGGCGGTTGCGGTCTCCCGCGCCATCATCGCCATATTGGAGAATCACCAACAGGAGGACGGCTCTGTAGCGATTCCCGAGAAGCTCGTCCCCTACACGGGATTCGACCGGATTCCTCCCCTCGGGTAGGAGATCCGGTCTTTCTTGGCGTGACTCCATACGTTGTGAGCTCTCGATGTGAGCCCTACTCGAGCTACTTGCACATGCTGTTGAGTTTCTTCATATACGTGTCCCAATACCCCTTGAGGCTGTAGGGACTATTCTTCTGCATTTCGCCCTTGACCTTGTCTTCGAGCTGCTCCTTACACGGCATGCAGATATTCTTGTCGGCGACGTATACGACGTTTACGTCCTTCATGGCTCCCTGTATCGTCTTCTTGCAGGAATCACATACGATGTTAACCATATCCTACTCTCCTCCGATGGTATGTTGCGTGTTCTAGTGATCATATTAATGGATATAGCCCGCTATGTCGAGCAATTTTCCACATACGTATCAAAAAGCCGCCGCTTTCGCAGCCCCTCGCCCCTTCCGTCAATATATTGTATAGAGTATACTGAGAGGTGAGAATAGATATCCGAGGTGTACTGATGACGAGTTCTGCCCTACTGACGGACCTCTACGAATTGACGATGATCCAGGGATACTACCTCGAGCAGAGGAATCCCAGAGTAATATTCGACATGTTCTACCGAACACAGCCATTCTCGAGCGGCTTTTCGATCTTCGCCGGACTCGGGCCGCTCATAGATGCCCTCGAAGAGTTCTCCTTCTCCGATGAGGACATCGAGTACCTGCGGAGTACGGGCTTCTTCCGGGAGGAATTTCTCGAGTACCTCCGCGACTTCCGCTTCAGCGGCGAGCTCTATTCCATGAACGAGGGCACGGTCATCTTTCCCGGCGAACCCCTCCTGCGCATCCACAGCACGTTGATCGAAGCCCAGCTCATCGAAAGCATGCTGCTGAACGTAATCAACTTCCAGTCCCTCGTGGCAACGAAGGCGGCGAGAATCTTCCTCGCGAGCGGCTGCAGCAAGGTGCTCGAGTTCGGTCTGCGGCGCGCCCAAGGATGGGACGGTGCTCTATCGGCGAGCAGGGCCGCCTACATAGGCGGTGCGGTGGCTACCAGCAACACGCTGGCGGGCAAGACCTATGGCATACCCGTAAGTGGAACCATGGCCCACTCCTGGGTCATGGCCTTTCCCTCCGAACTGGAATCCTTCGAGAAGTTCGCCGACCTCTATCCGGACAAGGCCATACTGCTTATCGACACCTACGACACCCTCAGGAGCGGCCTTGAGAACGCCATTCAGATCGGAAAGAAGCTGAAGGAGAAGGGGAAGCGGCTAGGGGTCCGCATCGACAGCGGCGACCTCGCCTATCTGAGCCAGAAGGTACGCGAACGGCTCGACAGGGAGGGACTCGAAGATGCCCTCATCACCGCTTCGAACGATCTCAACGAGGAGATCATCCACCAGCTGGTCACCGACGGGGCTCCCATAGACTTGTGGGGAGTCGGTACACACCTGGTAACAGGAGGTTCGAGCGCATCCTTCAGCGGGGTCTACAAGCTCGCGGCCAAGGAGTTCGACGGGATGATGCTGCCGACGATCAAGGTCTCCAACAACATCGAGAAGACCACCAATCCCGGCAAGAAACAGGTCTACCGTTTCTTCGACGACGAAGGCTGCGCGATGGCCGACCTCATTACGCTCGCCGAGCAGGAATTCGATTTCGGCCGGCCGCACACCTTCTACCATCCGCTGTATCCGAGCACCTACTTCATTCTTACCCAGTTCACGGATGCCAAGCCACTTCTCTCGCTCAAGATCTCGAATGGAAGCCGGGTAGATGCGGAGCCGCCGCTCGCCGATGTCCGGAGTTACGTGCTGAAGCAGCTCGACTCTTTCGACCGCACCTACAAGCGGATCATCAATCCTCACATCTACAAGGTATCACTCTCGACCGCCCTGAAGAACCTTAAGCTGAGGATGATCGATGAGTTCCGGAGCTGAGTTTCGCGGATTTTCGCCCGTAGACCCTGACAGACGCATCACTATCGTAGCCGAGGCCGGCACCGCTCACCAGGGTAGCCTCGCATCTGCGAAAGAGCTCATCCACGCCGCACGTGATGCCGGAGCCGACGCGATCAAGTTCCAAGCGGTCTTTGCCGAGGAGATCGTTCATCCGGAGGTCGGCTCGATAGAGCTGCCCGGCGGCCCTACCGACATCTACGAGCGCTTCAAGAACCTCGAGCAAGCCCCCGAGTTCTATCGGAGTCTCAAAGAAGAGAGTGAAGGTGCAGGCCTACGCTTTCTCTGTTCCCCCTTCGGCCCGAAGAGCAGCTCGATTCTCCTCGAAATAGGAGTCGAGTGGATCAAGATCGCGAGTCCCGAGCTCAACTACTACCACCTGCTGGAGCAGGCCTCCGCGAAGCCCCTCGTTCTCTCCGCCGGGGTGAGCACCCTCGCGGACATAGAAGAATCCCTCGCCTTCCTGCGCCTGCCCGACCGCCCGACTCCGCCGCTCTGTCTCCTCCACTGCGTGACAAGCTACCCCGCCCCTGAGGAGGAGTACAATGTACGGCTCCTTCCCCTCCTCTCACGGCTCTTCGCCGTGCCCACAGGCATCTCCGATCACTCTCGGGATCCTATCCTAGTGCCGGTGCTGGCCGCCGGCGCGGGCGCGGTGATGATCGAAAAGCACCTGGCCCTCTCGACCGAGTCGGGCGGATTGGACGACCCGATCGCCCTCTCCCCGGAGCAGTTTACTCGGATGGCGGAGGCGGTGCTCAGGTGTGAGACCGCCTTTACCCGAGCCGCCGGTGAGGATGAGGCCGTACGGCTTCTCGTCGACGATTACGGCTACACGGAGGAGAGGATCGAGGCGGTCCTCGGCGACGGTCGCAAGAGCTTGGCAGCCTCGGAGGCCCCATGGTACGGCGGGACCAAACGATCGCTGGTTGCGATGGCGGACCTGGAGGAAGGAACGCGTCTGACTGAGAAAAACGCGGCCCTGCTACGCTGCGAACAGGGCCATCGTCCCGGACTGGCGCCCAGGTACTACTCGACCGCTATGGGCTCCCGGCTCGTCAGGCCGGTGAAGGGGGGAGAGGGAATCACGTGGCCTCATCTCCTTCGATGAGGCCGAGCTCCTTGAGCTGACGCAGCATCTGCTCCTTGCTGATCGGTTTCTGCAGATAGCCCTCGCACTGCGAGCGAAACGCGTTGAGCACGTTCTTCGCATCGCCGAGTGCCGTGGTCATTATGACCTTCGTACCGTCGGTACCGAGTATGCCGCGCTCCTCTTCGATCTTGCGCAGCTCCTTGAGGACCTGCTGCCCATCCATCTTCGGAAGCATGATGTCGAGACAGATAAGGTCGTAGGGCTCATCTTCCTCCATGGCGAGTTTGAATGCGTCCATCGCCTCCCTTCCGTCGACCACCACGTCGGTCTCCCCGAAGGGCGAGAGGTACTTCTGCATCAGTTTTCTGCTCGCAAAGTCGTCCTCTACGATAAGGGTCTTCATGAAGCTCCTCCCTCCTGATGAAGAGCGAGGGAAATGGTAAAGGGTATTCCCTCGGCACTGAAGTGGTAGAGATCGAAGCTGTCGAGGTCGCTGATCTCGTCGTAGCTGAACATGACATGGGGAAAGTTGAGGTGCACCTTGATGTCCTCCCGGTGAAGAGCCCTGAGAAAATTGCCGGCGAGCACGTTCAGCACTTCGAGCAGACAGTCGTCTATCTCACTCACCGACAACTCGTCCCAGTCTTTCGCGTGGATGTTCTCTACGATCATCTGCTTGAGCTCGAGCGGCATGGTCAGGAGCAGTCTCCCGTATATAGGTTTGTCGAACTCGATGAACAGCAGCTGTCCCGCGTCGAAATCCTGCTTCTCCTCATCCTCGAGCACATCGAGAAATGTCATTTCTGCAAACGTATTGGCTGTGGCTTCGTGAATAGCTTCGTACACTTGGGTCTTGTCCATACGTTCAACTTCCTCCTTCGAGAACTTCTATCACTTTTTCAGGAGAAATGGGCTTCTGAATTATACCGAGCACCCCCTCACCTTTCAGCTCCTCATCCATCTTGTCGTTCCCCATGCTCGAAATGACCATGACTGGAAGATCTCGAGTCTTGTCTATTACCTTCAACTTTTTTATAAAGGTGTTTCCGTCCATCTTCGGCATGTTGAGATCGGTTACCACCAGGTCTACCGACTCGTTCTGCAGCACAGACATAGCCTTCAGTCCGTCCTCAGCCTCGTGATAGGTGCTCTCCTGAAAGCCCGCCATCTGAAAACAGCGTTTTATTATCATACGAGACGTGGCTGAATCATCGACAATAAGGATATGCTGAAAATCCATAGATCCTCCTCACCTAAAGCGTCCACGAGTTACCGGAGTTGCTGACGGTTACAACTCCGTCAGAAACGTTGATCGCCACCGTTCTGCTCGAATTTCCTCCGGTATCTTCGCGAATGACGCCGAGTCCATTCTTCCAGAGGAAGCGCTTTACCGCAATAGTATTTCTTCGTCCGATATCGAAATTTCTGTTTTCGTCCATGATGCTCGCACCACCGGCGATGCGCACGCGGATGTTCTTCTTCTCCGCGCCGTGCCGCTCCATTCCCCGCACCAGAAGCGGCAGTCCAGTGTCGGCGAAGTAACCCGGCAGACGTTCGGCCTTCCCGGCGTTGACCTTCGACTCAGGGAGCGCAATGTGAATGAGCCCCGCCACCCCGTTTTTCTGATCGTAGGTTATGACGGCTACGCACGACCCGAGTGCATAGGTCTTGATCACATCGTCCCGCCTGTTGCTGACCTTCCACTCACCGATCCCTACATCGAGACGCATACTACTTCATCTCCTTCAGCACCCGTACCATCTCGCGGGTCATCTCCTCGATCCCCACGAGCCTCTCGGCGCCTCCGTCCTTGTAGGCCTCCTTCGGCATGCCGAAGACTACCGAGGTGCGCTCGTCCTGCGCGAGTGTCCGTGCTCCGGTTCCGCGCATCTGCAGCATGCCGTCCGCTCCGTCTCTCCCCATCCCGGTGAGGATGACACCGAGCGAGTTCACGCCCACGTGCTCGGCCACGGATTTGAAGAGCACGTCCACCGAGGGAATATGGCCGTTTACCTTCTCCGCCTCGTAACATTTTACCAGGTAACGTCCGCCTGAACGGTAGACCGACATGTGTTTGCCGCCTGGAGCGATGAGGGTCCTACCCTTTATGATTCTGTCGCCGTCCTGTGCCTCCTTGACCTCGACCTTGGAGACGGAGTTGAGCTTCTCAGCAAACATCTCGGTGAATTTGGGCGGCATGTGCTGTACGATAACCGTCCCCGGCATGTCGGCGGGAAAGACCTCGATCATCGTTCTGAGGGCCACCGTCCCCCCCGTGGAGGCCCCGACGGCAATGACCTTGTCGGTCGTGCCGGCGAGAACGGCGCTCTCCGGCTTCTTCGTCTGCAGCTGCTCCCGCTGTTTTTTCCAGTGGCTCACGTCTACCGTGGAGGCCATCTTGATCTTCTGCACCAGCTCGTCGAGCATCCCGTCGAGCCGGTTGCCGAAGCTCGTCGACGGCTTCAGGACGAAATCCACCGCCCCGTAGTCGAGCGCCGAGAGGGTCGTCTGCGCCCCCGGTGCAGTCAGTGCCGAGACCATGACCACGGGAACGGGGTACTGCGGCATCAGGCGGCGGAGGAACTCCACCCCGTCCATCTTCGGCATTTCCACATCGAGCGTAATCACGTCCGGTTTCTGATAGACTATCTTGTCCCGCGCGACATAGACATCCGGTGCCGTCCCCACCACCTCGATCTCGTGGTCCTTGGACAAACCGCGAGAGAGGATGTCGCGCACGAGCGCAGAATCGTCGACCACCAGTACCTTGATCTTGTGCCTCATACTCCACCTTTTTTCACATATGCCGCCGGCTGGACGTACTGAAAATTGGCATTGTTCCGCCCAAGAGATTCGGAGTGTCCGATGAAGAAGTAGCCGTCTTCCACCAGATGTCGGGCAAACTTTGCCACCAGTTCCTCCTTAGTCGGCTGGTCAAAGTATATCATTACGTTTCTGCAAAATATCGCATGGAACTTCCCCTTGAAGGGGAATGCTTCACGTTTGAAATTGAGCCGCTTGTACACGATGAGCTTCTTCAGCGAATCTTTTACCGTATAGCCGCCCGCATCGTTTAGCACGAAGTACTTCTGCAGCATCGTCTGCGGTATCTGGCTGAGCCTGTCGGTCCCGTACATGCCGAGCATCGCCTTCTCGAGGGCCGTGAGCGATATATCCGTCGCGAGTATCGGCGGTCCGTTCTTGAAGTACTCGGCACCGAAGTACTCGGCGAGCACGATCGCGATGGTGTAGGCTTCCTCGCCGGTGGCGCAGCCGGCACACCAGATGCGTATGTCCCTGTTGTTCTGCTGCTTCACCGCAGAGTCTATCTCGGGCAAGACCCTCTCCTTCAGCAGGTCGAAGTGGTCGTTCTCCCGAAAGAAAAAGGTGTGGTTGGTGGAGATACGGTCGACCAGCTCCAAGAGCCCCTTGCCCGACTTGTCGTTCGTTATGTCGTGATAGTAACTCTCGAAGTCCTTGTAGCCTAGTTGATGGAGGAGTTTGTTCAGCCGTCCGCGCACCAGCACACGCTTCTTTTCGGTGAGATTGATGCCGAAGCGTTGATATACCAGCTGAGAGATGTGCTGGAACTCCTCGTCTTTAATATCTATGAGTCCTTCCATGTCCTTCTGTTCCGTCTATCCACCATTACTCCAGCACGAATCCGATGAGTGAGCCCGTGTCTATGATAAGGCTCACCTTGCCGTCGGCCATGATGCTGCATCCGGAAAGTGCCCGGATATTGTCCATGAAACTCGGCAGCGCCTTTATGACTACCTGCCTGTACCCAACTATCTCGTCCACGAGCATCGCGATCTTCTTGTCCCGCGCCTGCGCGACGATGACGATTCCCTCGTCCACCTCGGGGACCTTGTCACCCACCTCGAAGAACTCGTGCAGCTTCACTATCGGAATGACTTCGCTCCTGAGGTTGATGACCTGCCGGTCCGTCTCCGTCTGTGTGATCTCCTCCTTAGAGGCCTTGTGGAACTGCAAAATATCGGTGATCGGCAGGGAGTAGAGCTGCGGCCCCACGGTGAAGTTGATCGCATCTATGATCGCGAGGGTCAACGGTATGCGAAGGATGAAGGTGCTTCCCTGTCCCTCCGCGCTCCGGAGGTCTATCTTTCCCCTGAGCTTCTCGATATTCTTCTTCACCACATCCATGCCGACGCCTCGGCCGGAGATCTCCGACACCTTGTCGGCGGTGGAGAAACCGGGCTCGAAGATGAGCTTCCAGACCTCGTCGTCGCTCATCTCTTCGGGATCGCCGGTCAACACTCCCCGCTCGCTCGCCTTCTGAACGAGTTTCTCCCTGTTCAGGCCTCCGCCGTCGTCGGATACGGTGATCCATATCTCGTTTCCCTCGTAACCGGCCGAGAGCTTTACGGTCCCCTCCTCCGGCTTGCCGTTCTTCCTGCGGGTCTCCTGGTCCTCGACTCCGTGGTCGAGGGAGTTGCGAATGATGTGCACCAGCGGATCGGATATCTCCTCCATGACGTTTCGATCCATCTCCGTTCCCTCTCCGCTGATGATCAGGTTCACCGGCTTTTCGAACTTCTTCGAGAGATCCCTGACCAGCCGTCTCATCTTGCTGAAGAGTCCCTCGAGGGGGATCATGCGGATGGACATCGTCAGCTCCTGCATCTCCCGCGAGATCTTAGAGAGGTAATTCGAAGCTCGCTCGAAGTTCGGCAGGTCCTTGCCCTCGAGGTCGGGATTGTTCAGCACCATTGCCTCTGCGGTGATAAGCTCTCCCATGAGATCGAAGAGGGTGTCGAGCCTCTCGGTGTCTACACGGATGTCCTTTCGCTTCATCCGGTAGTTGGAGAACTGGTCGCTTTTCTCCGGGCCCTTTCCCTGTTTCTCCAGGGCCTTCTCGACCTCCTCCTCCTTTGCCTGTCCGGTGTTTACCAGGATCTCGCCGAGCTTCATTCGCTGCATGTCCAGTGCCTGCTCGACCGCCTCTTTGCTGGCGATGCCCATCTCCACCATCATGTCGCCGAGGGGCTTGTAATCGCCCTGATCCTTGCTCTCCATCGCCGACTGGGCGGAGACGCTGGTCTCTTCGCCGGAGGTAGGGCTCACCTCGCCCTTCTGCACCTTCTGAAGGGTGACGTTCAGACCGTCGATGCTCTCGAGCAGGAGGCTGATTACGTTGCCGTCCGCCTCCCGGTTGCCCTTCCGCAGCGCATCGAGGACCCCTTCGATACCCATGCACATCTTCTCGATGGTGGCAAAGCCGAAGAAACCGGCATTGCCCTTTACGGTGTGGATCGAACGAAAGGCCTCCTCTACATTCTGCAGCTCCTGGGGGTTCTTCTCGAGCTCGAGCATCGAGTTCTCCGCCGTGTCGACGAGGTCGCTCGACTCCTCGACGAACTTCTGCACCATTTCAGGAGATACCAGGTCCTCGTAACCGCCGCCGCCCGCAGCTGCGCCGCCGCCGGCCTCCGGCGCTTTCTGTTCACCGGCGAGCCCCTGGATCGCCTCCGGCTGCTCCCCCGTGGTCTCGATGGGGCGCTTCGCCCCCTCTTCCTTCTGCTCTGGACCCCGTTCGGAGCCCGCTGTACGGCCCTCTACGATGTCCAAATAGGGTCTCAGCCGCTCGAGCAGATTCGACAGGTCGATCCTGCCGTCGAAGACGTCTCCGGGCTCTCCCTTCTCGAAGTCCTGGGACTGCTCGTCGAGGTCGTAGACCATCTTGGTCAGCGCATCGCTTCCCGCGAGCAGTACGTCGATGAGCTCGTCCTCAAGCTCGATCTCTCCGCCCCTCATGGCATTGAGTATGGTCTCGAGCTTGTGGGCGAGATCCTTCACGTGCTCCACGCCGATGAAGGAGGATACCCCCTTGATCGTGTGCATAGAACGGAATATGTCGTGCACGAGCTGTCCGTCGAACTCCTTCTCGAGCTCCAAAATTCGCTCTTCGATGTCGTCGAGATGGTCTTTCGCCTCGAGCAGGAAGGAGAAGAGGATCTCCGGGTCCTCGATGTGGACCCTCGTCCCTCCGGGACGCGTCTCTTCGGGGCCGCCACCCTCTCCGGCGCCTTCGGACTCTCCACCCGCCGAGTCTGCCTGTTCCTCCCCCGCTGCCTTCGTCTCCGGCTCGGGCGAGACCTGCTCCGGATGATCCTGCTCGAACAGCCATGAGTCGAGCTGCTTCTTAACGGTCTCGAGGCGCTGATCCTGGCCTTCCTGAGCGCCCTGCAGAATGATCTCCTCGAAGAGCTCGACCGTGTCGGTGAGAAGCGCCTTCAACTCCTCATTTTCGGCTTCGTTTTGGAGGAGATCCGCCCTCTCACGTATATCCGCAGCCGCGAGGAGATCTCCTTCGTCATATTGTTGTATTGATTCCCGAAGCTCCTGTAGTCCTTCCATACCTTTCTCTACTTGACCAACATTTTTACGACTTTCAACAGCGATGGTGCTTCGAAGGGTTTGACGAACCAGCCGTTTACCCCGAGTTCCTTGCCCACCTGCTTCTTCTCTGCACCGCTCTCGGTGGTCAGGAATATGATCGGTATCTGTGAGTACGCCTCTTTCTCCTTGACGTTCTTCACGAACTCGAAGCCGTCCATAACAGGCATATTCACGTCGACGATAAAGAGTGAGATATCGTGCTCATCGCTCTTCTCGAGCCCTACCTGTCCGTCTTCAGCCTCTATGATCTCGTAGCCCTCCGGTCCGAGAGCCTTCTTCACCAACATCCTGATCGTAGATGAGTCATCAACACATAGCACTTTTTTTCCCACGTTAACCTCCACTACTCTGAAGAAGTATTGCTATTCAAAATTTAAAAGAGTGTGACATCTCCCGCAAGCTCATTCGAATCGTCTTCACTTTTCTTTGCTGTTCCGTCCTCGAGCGATTCTTGCAGCTGATGGCCGAAGGCATCCCACTCCTCGCGGGTGGTAAAGAAACTCGAGGCGATGCTGCGCATCTCCTCACGCAGACGCTCGACCTCCTCCTCGTCTATCTCCTTCGGGGTGCCTGCGAGCTCCTTCCCCTTCTCGGTCACCTTCTCGAGTATGCCAATCATGTGCTCGAGGATTTGCCGCACCGTATCCTGGTATTGCAGGTGCACCGTTACCTCGTTGAGATCCCCCGTTACCGACTCGGAGAGCTCTTGGGACTCCTGCACGACCTGCGACACATTCTCTATCTGCGGCTTTAGCTTCTCGATGAGCTCGGCATGGTCCTTTCCGCTCTTTTCCAACTGGCCTACCGACTTCTCGATCCTTCCCCCGTATTGTTCGATAGAGTCCTTCACCTTATGAACCGAGTTCTCTACGGTGCTGTTTATCTGCTCTGCAATACTCTTGGTGTTGCCGGCGAGTTTCTGCACCTCGCTCGCGATTACGGCGAAACCCTTTCCCGCGTTCCCCGCCCGCGCCGCCTCTATCGAGGCGTTGATTGCCAACACGCTCGTCCGTTCGGCGAGGTCTGTTATCGTGTCGGTAAAGGAATCGACCTCTCGCATCGTCTCCTCTATCGTCTCCATCTCCGCAGTGTAGCCGTCGCGGATCTTCTGGAACTCGACTATGAGGTTCTCGATGATCTCGAGCTCGCCTTCGAGCCGCTCCGTGTCATCTTTCAGCCCGCCCTCCTCTGTGGCGATACTGCTGAGAGCCTTGCGGATCTTCTCTCCTACCTCGCGGCTCGAGTTTGCGAGGCTGTAGACGTGGTCGGTGAGCTCATTGGTGGAGGTCTCCGTCTTGTCTATGATTACCTGCGAGAGGGTGCGCTCCGTTTCCACGGAGTGAGACACCAGTACGTACTGCTGCGCGTACCCCATCTCCCCGTCTCGGTACCGTTTCAACTCCGTCCTGGCCTCCTCGAGCTCCCGCTGAGCCTCGTGATACTCCTCCTCGAGCTGTTCGCGCCCCTGAAGGGTCACTCCCGACTCCTGGGTCTCCCCTCCCTCTTCGAGCTCTCTCGAAAACGAGCGTCTTGAGGAGAGCATCGAGACGACGACTCCCGCCAAGGAAAAGACGAGTGCTGCGTAGAGAAAATACATCGCTTCTATGCCGAGATATGCCGCAACCGACGCTGCAACGAGAATGTACCATACGATAGACCACATACTACAGGTTCCTTCGCTTTTTTCTATTATTAGTATTGAATATACCTAACCTATTTTCAAGAGAAAATGGAATTTTTTTATATGTAAAGGCCTTAAGAATTTCAAAAACCATTTTTGAAATTCCCTGATGTAAGTCATCCTCTGATCGATCCGTGATCGTCCCGTAGTCGATCCGTGAGTGCTACATCCTCGTTCACAAAAAACCCCTGCGGCAACAACCACAAGGGCACAATTCTACGCAAAATACTACCTTACATCGTGGGCGGCGCGGGATTCGAACCTGCGACCTCATGCGTGTCGAGCATGCGCTCTAACCAACTGAGCTAGCCGCCCATGCCTCCCGGCGAGAGGCTCAGCCTCATTGGAGGCTCATCAATATTCGCTCAAGAACCTTGGTTCTGTCAAGGGGTTTCACGATATAATTTTTCGCTCCGAGCATAAGCGCCTTCTTTACCAAATCCTGTTTGCCGAGAGCGCTGATCATGATGATCCGCGCCTCCTTGTCGAACTCTAGGATCTTCTCGAGCGCGGTGACTCCGTCCATCTTCGGCATCGTGATATCCATGGTCACGATATCCACATTGGGATAGAGCTCCTTGTATTTCTCGAGCCCCTGTTCACCGTCCATCGCGGTTCCGGCAATTTCGAAACTCTCGGAGGTGAGTATCTGGGTTATCTGTTTGGTTACGAACATCGAATCGTCCACCACCAGGACACGATACGGAGTACCGTCTTCCCTGAGTCCGTCGGGGGTACGCTCGTTGATGCTCGGGAAATCAGCCTTGGTCTTCATCATTCAGCCTCCTATGCTCTCTCTCGTACAGCGACGTTGATTTCAATTTTTCCTTCACTCAATTCCACCGGAACGATGAGTGCCTCCACGCCGGTGTCCGAGACCTCCATGTTGGTTCCCGTTATTATAGCCGGGGGGGTGAGGTCGAATTTGAATCCGAGCTCGTGGAGTTTGGTCACCGCCTGCCCGGTTATCATGTTCGCCAACTCTGTGATGGTCGCCTTGCCGAGGTCGTCCATCTCCTGCAGCGTCTCGCCGTTCATCTTGGATGCGACGGCCAGGGCCGTCTCCTTCGTCATGTCGAAGAGCACCCGGCCCTCGACATCGCCTGCAAGACCTACTATGGCAGCGACTCCGAGTACCGGCTGCGAGGTCGACTTCAAAAAGAGCTCTCCCCTCTTTATCTCCTCGCCTAAGACCTCTTTTAGTACGTTGAAAGCAGCTTCTACAAAGGGATTGATATATTCAACTCTCATTAAGCTTCTCCTTTCCGTGTGCTGTAATCTACTGTTGTCTCTTGCGGTAAGCCCGAAGGCCTCCCTCACTTATCTCTTCGAAATCCTCGCTGAGCGCCCGTTCGTTCGCTCCGAGCAGCAGAACTCCGCCCGGCTTCAACTTCTCCGCGCACTCCCGCAGGAAGGCCTCCTGCTCGTTCGCGTTCTGGAAAGAGAGGAGGTCCCGGGCCACGACGAGATCCACATCGGGAAAAGGATTGCTGTGGAAGACATTATGATACTCGAAGAGGATCAGATCCCGTAGTTCCTTGTTGAAGATGATTCCGTTCTTCGTCTCGCTCGTGTACTCGGCGAGACCCTCGGGAACCTCCTCGCTCTTGAGCACGAGGTTCGGTGCCGTGGATATCGCCATGAGGTCCTGATCGTGTCCCCATATCTTTATGGAACTGTCCGAATAGGCCTCTCGCAGCACCGTCGCCAAAGAGTAGGTCTCGTGTCCGCTTCCGCAGCCCGGGTTCCAGGCAAGCAGCGATCCCGAGGGAGACAGATGCTCCTGCAAGAGCGATCTCACACTGCCGCGGTACTCGTTACTCCAGAGACTGCCCGTGTGCGGCGAGTAGAAGGGACCGAGAAACTCTTCGGCATCCTCGTCCGACTGCAGCTGAACCTCCTTGCCCTCAGAGCTGCGCTGCTTCTTCCACTCCTCGTAACGCTCACGAACCCAGTCGCGGTTGTAATCCGATACGGTAAAGGACTCGAAGGTGTTGAGGTTTTCCACGATAAAGGAGTAGTCCGCTTCTCCCTCCGTCGCGACGGGGCTTCGTTCCTGCTTCGGCTCGGGCTCATCTCTGACGAGGGCCGGCTGGGGCTGTTGTGCCTCCTGCTTCTCGTCCTCGTTGTCGCCGAAAATCCGTTCGACATCGAGGATGAGGTAGAGACGATCCTCGTTCTCGACCACGCCTTTGATGAATTTGATGTTGATGTCGCCGAAGATCGGATGAGGAGGCTGGATCTCCTCTGAGTTTATCCCTACCACCTTGTCGATGGAGTCGACGATGACACCGACTAGGTAGTTCTCCAGCCTGAGTATGATCATGTTCTCGAGGCTCTGATTCTCCTGTTTTTGCGCAGGAATGTTGAACATGATGCGCAGATCTATGATGGAGATGATGTCACCCCTGAGGTTGTAGACACCGCGCACGTACGGGGCCGCATTCGGCACATGGGTGAAGCGGTTGGCCTTCGAGATCTCCTTGACCTTCATGATATCGATCCCGTAGTCCTTTCCCGCGAGGGAGAAGGTGACCATTTTATAGTCGATGTTCTCTGCCTTTTCGGCTTCTTCGCTCTTTATCTCTTCGCTTAAGGTACTCATTTAATCTACGATCTCCTTAGGCTCCGGTGATCTGCGTCGCCCGACGCTTTCTGTTCTCGATCTCTTGGCGGAGCCCGAGGTCCAGGAGCTGACTCACGTCGATGATGAGCGCCACCGTACCGTCTCCGAGAATTGTGGCGCCGGCTATGCCCGGAACGTTCGTGTACTTGTCCTTGAGCGGCTTTATGACCACATCCTCCTCTCCTATAAGAGAGTCTATCATGAGACCCATCTTCTTTTCACCACTCCCCACAATGACCACGTAGCTGTACTCACGGTTGTTGTCGGTGGGGATGTTGAAGAGCCGGCTCAGCCGCAGGAGGCTGATGACATCCTCCCGCACGTTGAAGACCTCGTAGTTGTCGATCATGCGGATGTCCGAGGCCTTTATCCGGTGGCTGTCGACCACCGAGGTAATGGGCACGGCGTAGATCTCCTTTCCCACCCGTATGAGAAGTCCCTGGATTATCGCGAGGGTGAGGGGAATCTTTATCGTGATCCTGCTCCCGTAGCCCTTCTCCGACCATACCGAGACGCTTCCGTTGAGCTTCTCTATCTGCTTCTTTACCACGTCGAGTCCGACACCCCGGCCGGAGAGATTGGTCACCTGCTTCGCGGTCGAGAAACCGGGCTCGAAGATGAGGTTGAAGGCCTCTACGTCGGAGAGTTTCTTGTTCTGATGGATGATTCCCCTTTCGACGGCCTTGTCGTAAACCGAGTCGACATCGATACCCTTTCCGTCGTCTTCGACCTCGATGATGATCATGTTTCCCTCGTTGCCGGCCTTCAGGAGGACCTCCCCCTGCTCTGCTTTTCCGGCCTTCTTCCGTTCACCGGGGCTCTCGATGCCGTGGTCGATGGAGTTTCGCACGCAGTGGATGAGGGGATCGAGCAGGTCTTCGATGACCGACTTGTCGAGCTCGGTGTCCTCTCCCTCGATCTCGAGTTTCACCTTCTTTCCTAGATCTTTGGAGACGTCCCGCACGAGTCTCGGAAATCGGTTGAAGATCTGGCTGATCGGCACCATCCTGATCTGCATGACCCCTTCCTGGAGGTCGCTGGTATTCCTCGAGAGGTTCTGGGCGGTGCTGTTGAACTCGTTTACCGTCGACTTTATCTTGTTCTCGAAACCTTCGAATATCGTGTAGAGCTCGCCGAAGCGTTCGACGATCTCCGCCTTTATCTTCTTGACCGTCTCGCCGTCCTGTATTCTCTTGAGGTACTCGGGGAGGGAGTCGAAGAGCTCCTTGAGCCGGTCGTAGTACTCCACCCGGGCTTGTGCCATGTCGTTCTGCGCATCGCTGAACTTCTGGGAGATCTGGCTGAAGGTCGCCTTGGTAATGACCGCCTCGCTGACGAGGTTGAGCAGGTCGTCTATCCGCTTGGAATCGACTCTGAGCACGGAGCTCGAGGCACCGCCCTTGCGCAGCTCCTGCTCTTTGACGCCCTTCTGCTTCTGTTGATCCTCCGCGGCTGCCTCTTTGGTCTCTGCTCTGCTTTCGGCGGCGCCGCCTGCCGCTCCTTTGCCTTCGGCTCGGGCTCCGCTTTTCTCCCGGGCCGCAGCCGCCTCTCGGACTCCGCTTTTCTCCCGGGCACCGGGCGCCTCCTTGGGCTGAACTGCCTCTTCACCGCCTCCGGCCTTGAGCTTTTC
>CAYFVU010000036.1:25183-28546 GCA_964346645.1 uncultured Spirochaetaceae bacterium
CGGGCGCCTCCTTGGGCTGAACTGCCTCTTCACCGCCTCCGGCCTTGAGCTTTTCGAGGGGGAGAATATCTACGGATGTCACCACATCGGGCATGTGGAGCTTCTTCTCTATTGCCGCAGTGTCGACGGCGGTGGAGAGGTAGTAGAAGACCTCCGGCTTGTAGGTATCCTCATAGAGCTCCTCGAAATCCGGAACGGTCTTGAGGACGGTGCCGAGGTCCTTGAGGGCGGCGAATACCTGCACTCCGCCGATGCTGTTCATCGGATGGTCCTCGTTGAACTCGACTTTCACCTGGTAAACCGTCTCTCCGGCACCGGCAGCTTCTCCGAGCTCGAGGAGATCGTATTCGGTTAGATGAGCTGCCGCGGCACCTCCGCTTGCGGTGGAGCCGGAGGAGGGGGCTGAGGCGCCGTAATTCTCTGTGGGCCCCTCGGTTGCCGCGGGTGCCGCTGCTGCAGCAGGTTCGGTCTGCGGCTCTTCGGGCGCAGGCGCAGCTGCAGTCTGCCCCTGCGCCCCCTTCTTCTCGCTCTTCAAAAGGGCTCTGAGCCCGCTCTGGATGTCGGAAATATCGCGATCGTAGGAGGTGCCGTCCTTTGCCGTCTGCAGCATCTCCTTTATCACATCTATCGATTTGAGCAGCAGATCTATGACCCCTTCGTCCGCCGCAGTCTCTCCGCTGCGGATACCGTCGAGCACATCTTCTACGAGGTGAGTAAACTCCGACAGCTGGATCATTTGCACGGTGGCGGCAGCACCCTTGAGCGTGTGTGCGGCACGAAAAATCTCGTCTATGGAGTCCTTTTCTCCGGGATCGTTCTCCAATACGAGGATATTTTGCTCCAATGTCTCGATCTGGAGCTCGGCCTCGATAAAGAAGTCTTTTAGTAGTTCCTCATTATTGGGATCTAGATAATCACTCATAGTGTCTTCAATCTTGATATATTCGGTTGAGTAAGTCAAGTATACTTTTTCCGTAACATGTCGATATGTATAGTAGAGCCACTGATTGGTTTTTTTACTCTGACGTTATACACTAAGGAGAGAGGGAGCGGCACATAATGAGACGAAAGATGCGGAAACTGAGTCTCTTCGCACTGATACTTTCGATATTCTGCGGGCCATTCATGACGGGAATTCTGTACGCAGCGGACATCACTATACCCGAGATGGAGTTCATAACCCGCGGCAACTGGTCGGACGAGGCGGAGAGCGTGGTGCTCACCACACGCGGCATGAGCACCATGGAGATCGGCGGAGGATACAAGTTCGGGGGCTCCATGAGCTTCGGCTTCGAGAGCGGCAACATCGACTACGCGGGAGAGGAACCGCCGAATTACTTGGATGAAGAGTACCAGAGCGCAACCAATCCCGAGGATGCGTACCTACGGGATCTCAGTCTCTACAACGACCACCGAACGAGTCTCGACTTCCTCGGCGCAGAGGTGATATACCGGGGCATCGGTGCGGAGGGTACCAACCTCACCTACTTCGTCGGCGAGAACGACCGCATCGCCTCCGGCGAGGATTTCATCGACCACTTCGGTACCCGCCCCTTCGAGACGAAGTATAAGGGTTACTTCTATTTTCCCGAGCAGAACTACCGGGGGCTCCACAGAGTCGAGGGCACGGGACTCAAGGTCGACACCGATTTCAAGAGTTCCTGGCACCGCAGCTCACTCTACCTCTATCAGATCTCCCACCCCGGGATGGGACCGGGCACCTATTCGAGCGATTATAGGGCTCAATTCCACTCGGAACAGATCAACTTCGAGTACTTCGCCGGTGCGACCTTTCCTCGCGCCGACTACGGGCTCTACCGGACCGGGATGCTCTTTTACTATCAGCCTTCGGAGCGAGGTGAGTTCTTTGCCCAGGTGGGAATCCCCTGGTGGGAGCCCCTCAATATGCTCACTATAGAGCACTTCTACTTCCTCTTCGAGCCGAGGGTCCACTTCTATCCGCTCTCGATCACACTCACCCTCTTCTGGCACCCCGAGTACTATCGGTTGCGGGAGACCGACGACGTCGGAACGACCGATGTGCGCATCAACTTTCTCTTAGGTAAGCCGAACGAGAATCCGGTAACCGGCGGACTCGAGACGACGCTCCAGTTGAACACGGAGCAGATCAACAAGGACTACGAGCTCATCACGACCCCTTACCTCCAGGCGGCGACCGGAGGCGCAATATGGAACTTTTCGGTAAACTTCAAGCTGCTGCCCTACGAACATGAGACGCTCGTGGAGGGAGTTGTCGGCATAAAGGCGGAGTTTTAATATGCAGAGTATGAAACAGACAAAGCAGTGGAACACAGAGGATTTTTCCCTCTTATCCCCTCTCGAAGGCGGACGCGACTCGTATAGGAAAGGAGGAGGGGGGTTTATTCTCTCACTTCTCTTTCTCCTCGCCCTGCTCGCGCTGCCCGCCGGGCACGCAGCCGCTTTGGAGGTAACTACGCTCTACCACATGGGAAACCTCGGTTTCGAACGGGATGCGGAGAAGCCGACAGACGAGCTCAAAGGAACGGATTATACCTACGGTGCGAGCGTATACGGAAAACACAGAATCGATGACTCCCTCACCCTCGAGGCGGGTCTGATGTACGATCCCATACTCCGCAAGACCGTGCAGACGAGGTTCGAGTACTCACACAACTTCTTCCGTGTCGGCGTAGGTCCATTTCTCGGCGTATTCAATACACCCGGAACCGTTCTCAAGAGCGGCATAAGCACCTCCGTACACCTCGAGTATCCCGGCAAGGTCTTCACCACTCTGCGCTCGGACAGCACAATCTCCTCACGGTTTACCGATAAAGGGGACTATCTGCAGGAGCTCAACAAGATCACGGTCGGGTACTACGTACCGCATGCCATCTGCAGCTTCAATTTGACCACAAAACGCTTCGTGACCCAGAAGACGGGCGACCTGGAGGTAGACACCTCCTTCGACGAGTACTCTTTCGATGTGGACATCTTTCAGAAGAACGTGCCGCTGAGACTCCTGCTCTCGTTTGCGTTTCAACACACCGACAGGATATACTCGACCGACACCGCCACCGCTAAGAACAAGCTCAACTCTCTGGTATTCGGCACACGATTCGAGATCGCGGCAAGCAGGCGGCTCACTTTGATAGCAGATGTGGACCACAACATCTACTCCTTCGGCTCGGAAAAGGATGCCTCGGGTACCGATTCCTCCCTCAGCATGCCGGATAAGGGGCTCGGCCTCTACCTCTTCCAGGCGAGAATCGGCGGCAAGTGGTCGTTCTGATTTTTGATTTGCTGATCGCCGAGGGAATAACCGGACCGCCCGCGGGCGGCATGTTACACTGCGGGCATATCACGCTGTAAACACTGTAAAAG
>CAYFVU010000036.1:28646-29830 GCA_964346645.1 uncultured Spirochaetaceae bacterium
CTCCGTGCAGCCCCGTCGTCTCTCCTGCCGAAATTCGTCCCATCCGGAATTCCGCCTGGCGCACAAAAAATACCCCGCCTCGAGTTACACCCGAAGCGGGGTCGTTCGTTCGCTTGGTTATGGTGTTATACTTCGCCCTTTAGAGACGGCAGTACTTTGCCGTTTATCTCTCCTCGGGGAGGATCTAGGTTCGGAAACGTGGAGTTTCCTCGCCTCGACCACCACTACCCTGATCTCGTGAGGTGAGGACTATTCGGCCTCGCCCCCACCTTGATCCTGCTGTCCGCCGGCCTGCTGCTCCTGTTCGTCCTGATGCAGCTTTCTCTGCTCAAGCGCCCTGAGAACCTGCAGCTGACCCAGTTTCTGCCATTCGGCATCTCTTCTGGACTGCTCACGCTCCTCGAGAATGCCCCAGAGCTCTTCGTTGTCGATGGCGCGGTCCGTAGGGATCGTCGCCAAGTCGTAGGTGAGCGTGACATCCTTGATGTAGGTGATTATGTCTCCGCCTTCCTGCTCCGCATCGCGGTAGATGAGGAAACCCTTGAGCTTACGCAGAGGAGTAGTCCTCGGATAGAGGGGATACTGCCTCAACTCTCTGTTCCGTACGTTCTCGATGTAGTTGGGGTTCAGCCAACCGAGTGTTCTCCAGCCGTTGAAGTCCATGTAGTTGAGGAAGAGGTTCTTCTCTTCGCCGTTCTGGTCTTCGAGGACTATCGCCAGCCCGTTAGGAAAATTGGAACCGTAGACGTTCACCTCGACCTTTTTGAGCGTACCGACGTTCTTCACCACTCCGTAGCCCTCGAACTTGCTTCCGGACCTGTCCTCTTCGTTCGCCTTCATGTAGGCGGGAATATCGAAGGGGGGCTTGATCATTGCATACGAGTTGAAATCCTGAGTGGGAAAGTGCACGCGGATCCCCATGACCATTTCGCCGGCGAATCTGTCGGCATCTTCGCGAACAGGAGCCTCCTTGGTGTAGGAGAGCCTCATATTCTCGACGGTCTGAGAAGAGGAAGCTAATTCAACATTCCAGTTCTCAATAGCGAGAGAAGTTACCATCAGCTCTTTTTCTTCTTCAGTATAGCCGGGGCCGGCTTTGCTGGCAAAATCGACGAGAGTGGCTTCGTTGTTTCCGTCCTCACGATCAGCGGTTAGCGTGGAAAAATCGATGAGAACCGATTCTT
>CAYFVU010000037.1:0-9489 GCA_964346645.1 uncultured Spirochaetaceae bacterium
TAGGACACCGGGTTTTCATCCCGGCAACGGGGGTTCGACTCCCCCAGGAGATGCTCGAAAGCCCGCCTTGGATGGTATCCTCGGCGGGCTTTTTTCGTGCTAACCTTCTATTTTTGGTGGTCTCTCAGCGCAGGTGCAGATCAGGCATTGACTCCGGCGGTCGAGTTGGCGGAGACCTCCTCCGCCCCCTCGATGATCCAGCCGGGCTCAACGAAGTAGACGATCTCGTCTTCCTTCTCTCTACGGGCAACCTGTGCGTGCCGGGCAAAGCCCCTTGCATCGGTCTGGAAAGAGGCGAGGGTGGACTCCTCTGAAATCCTGAGAGTCTCGACCACCTCCACCTTGTCGACCACCACGGCATACTTGTCGCTCTCCGTTTCCACGAGGATGATAACTTCCTTGCGGCCCGTTTTAATAGATGCCTTCAAGGAGTCGAAGAGGGTTACGAGCCGGGCGAGCTCTCCGTTTCTTCTGTTATTGATGAGGGCTATCGCATCGTCGAGCTTACCTTCGTTCTTGAGCGCGAGTGCCTCATCGGCGGCCTGGTGAATTGCCCGGTGGGGTTTGTCGAACTTCTTGAGCTCGAACATGACCTCGGTATTCGGTGACTGGTAGTTGTCGTACCAGCGGCCGAAATTGCACTTGTGTGGATCGACTTCGCCCTCGAATTCACGGTCGTTGGTGACCGCCTCTTCGAGCTTATCGATCCACTCCTTGTGCTCCTGCTCCCGCTTGTCGAGATCTTCGATGAGCGCATTCTCTTCGTCTTCCAATCCGTTCATTCCCACTCTCTTGCGAAAGTCAACGAGACGAAAGGTCTCATTGCGTACGTTGATGACGCCACGGACCCATCCGGGCGCATTCGGAATGTGAACTACCTCCTGCACGGGGAGCATCTCGCGAACCACGGAGACAGGTAAGGCAAAGTGGACATCTTCAGCGGAAAATACCAACTGTTGGTTCTCCACCGCATCTTCAGAGTCATCTGCATAGATATCTTCATAATCACTCATAAGAAAAGTATAACAAGTGAAGGGTGGAAATGCAAAAGTACATGGTATTTTTCAAGAATCCTGCTTATTTGAGGGCGGCCCCGAAGGCCACACCGAGGGCAAATGCACGGTTCTCGTCGAGGGCATCGGTCATGATTGCATCCACCGCGAACTTGAACTCGGAGAACTCGGGGATGCTGGCGAGGTCGATGCGAATACCCGTGTTGAATGCCCCGCGTATTCCCGCATTCGCACCCATAGGGGTGACGCTGTAGGAGAAGTTCGAGAAGTCGTTGATCCAGTGGATGTAGCCCTGGAAGACCTCGGGAAACAGCAGCAGGTCGAAGCCCATACCGAAGTCGATGTTTTCGTCGACGGTGTTATCTCCGAAAGTCTTACCAACGACCACGGTGGTCTCGGCTGGCATGTTGAAGAAATTGCCCGGATAGGTGGCGGCGAGGTATATCTGCTGATAGTTCTCTTCGTTGCCCGCCGCATCTGAGATCATCTGGGCGTTTCCACCAATGGCGATGGCGGTGGCGCGCCGGATCGGGAGTTGAAGCTTACCATGGATGATCTGATCGTCGTCGTCGTTCTCATCTCCCTGCGTGTCGTAGGCAAAGCCGGCTTCGAGCATCTTGAAGAGGCTCACCGATGCCTTGGGGATGTGGGTAGTGACGTCGTCGTCGAGAATAGCGTGGTAGCCGAGGTCGAATCCGAAATCGGACGTACGTTCCCAACCGATGCGGCCGCTCGGAATTCCGATCAAACCGGTCGAACCGTTGAGAGACATGCCCTTGAGCGTGTCAGCAAAACCCACGCCCGTACAGAGTACGAGGATGGTGAGAGCACAGACAATGATTCTACTCTTCATGAGCAACTCCTTCTGAGTGGTGTAGTAATCACCGAATATATGTCATGGATGAGTAAAAATCAAGGTCTTGTGATGTTTTTTAACAGAGATTGAATATAGTAAATTTTATATTACTTCCCCGGTCATGATAACCGCCGGGCTATCGCCGGAACCGCGCGTGAGGCTTTCTTGACCCTCCCCCTGAGCTGGGCTACATTGGAGGCAAGGAGAGATATATGCAGGAGAATGATCATCTGGTGGTTCTGAAGGCGGCGGACCTCGACGGTTACCTCAGTAAAGAGGACAAACAGCATCTCGTACAGATGGATGAAATGTACGAGCGGGCCACCTCTCTGTTCGACATCATCAACAAGACGAACAACGTAGAACGGCTGAACGAAGCAAAGGACGAGTTGATCTTTATATACGATGCGATGGGCAAGCAGATGCAGTCGATCGTCGCTCAAGAGCCCGACATCCACGTCTACTCCTTCGACACCCCGAAAGAAGTGCACGGCGAGGCCTCCAGGCTCATCTCGAAGCTCAGGAACGTGCGAACCCAGCACCACGAGTTCGTCTACTACATCCAGAGGGCCTACGAGCTGCTCTTCAACCTGGCGTTTACCGAAACCGCAACGAGCAAGAAGAACTACCTCATTACCGAAACGCCTGTGACGGTACCGGTACAGAACTACGCGGTGCACAAGATTCCGAATGTTGACGAGGCAATAGACAACACCGTCATGTGCGTCATGCTGAGGGGCGCGCTTCTCCCCTCCATGATCATGAGTAAGGAAATACAGGAGTACTCCTCATCAAACTACGTGACACCCTTTGCGCTCTTCAAGATCAAACGGGACGATCAAAAGAAAGAACACAACATGGAGTACATTCTCGACCTCGACAAGTCCTTCTTCGAGCTCGAGGATCTGCAGGACAAGGATCTGATCTTTGCCGACCCTATGAACGCGACGGGCGGATCCCTGGTGACCATCGTGAAGTATCTCTTGGAAAAGGGGGTCCAACCCCGCTCCATGAGCTGCATCAACGTCATCTCCGCGTTGAAGGGATCCGTGCGGATCGTGAGGGCATTGGACAACGTAAAGGTGTTTACCCTGTGGATGGATCCGATTCTCAACAACGACGCCTACATCCTGCCCGGCCTCGGCGACGCGGGAGACCGGCTGAACGGCGAGGATGCCGACGACATGCAGAGAAATATCATACAGCTCATTGCAGACTACGGGTCCAACATCGCAGCTTTGTACCGCTCTCAGGTCCATAAGATCGAGGAGACGGTACTCGGAAGGTACTGATGCAGAGCCGACTTACTCTCCTTCGAAGAGACCATTTTACCCACGGCAGCCGTCTCATTACACTTGGCGTGCTCGTGTTGCTGAGCGCTGCGCCTCTGCTTACGGGATGCCTCCATTCGAAGACGAGGCTCGAGCTGGCGGAGACCTACTACAATCTGGGAAATGCCTACACCGAGCTCGGAGAGTGGGAGAAGGCGGGGGATGCCTACCTCCGTGCCATCGAGCTCGATCCGTCCCTCAAACGAGCGGGCTTTCAAATGGCGCGGGTCTACGTGCACGCAGGAGAGTACGGCAAGGCCGAAGAGATTTTGGAGGAGCTGCGGAAGGAGGATCCCGGAAATCAGGAGCTGCGTGAGTACCTCGCGTGGATCCACGTAAAGAGGGGAGAGAGCGGCGAGGCTAAGCACATCTACAAAAAGATCCTCGAGGAGAATCCCGCCGACTGCGATGTGCGCTTCAACCTCGCGAAGCTGGAGGCGGAGGACGGGGAGTGGAGACGCTCCTATGAGCAGCTCGCTGCCTGCCTGGACTACGATATAACCGATGCGCAGATCTACCGGCTCCTGGGTAAGGTGAAACTCGAGTTGGGAGAGGAGGGAGCCGTAGGATTTCTTGAGAAGGCGTATGCGCAGAAACCCGACATGCCGGGGCTCGCCGGAGAGCTTGCTCGCGCCTACAGGAGTGCGGAGAGATACGGCAAGGCTATAGAGATCTATGATGAGATGTTGACCTCCGCCGAGAAGAGCGCGAGGAAGGCCGAAATCAGGTTCGAGAAGGCCTTCGTCTATCTGACAGCCATAGAGGACTATGAGCGCGGCATAACGAGTCTCAGGGCAGCCCTTGAGGCGGGATACAGAAACGAGGAGGAGTTCGAGGAGCTCATCGGATATCCGCGGCTGCTGGATCCGGAGAGGATTCGCGAGCTGTTTCGTGAGTTCGATATAGAGCTCCCCGAGCAGGGCTCACCGTCCGAACCGGAAGCACCGGAAGAGGAGCGGGAGCAAGAGCAAGAGCAAGAGCAAGAGCCGGCAGAAGGTTAGGAGAGACTGTCGAGAAAAGACTTCAGGGACCGGAAGACCTCCTCTGAAGACGGAGAGGCGTCTACGTCGTGGAGCAGCTTTCGTTTCCTGTAGAACTCTACGAGCGGCTCTGTCTGCCTCCGGTATACCTCGAGACGATTTTCTACCGCCTCCGGCTTGTCGTCGTCACGTTGAATCAGCTCTTCGCCGCTCTCGTCGCACTTGCCGGGGGTCTTCGGCGGATTGTAATGGATGTGGTAGACGCGACCCGATTTCTTCGCGATTCGTCTGCCGGAGAGCCTCTTGATGATGGTCTCCTTGTCAACGACGAGGTTGATGACCGAATCGATGCGCGAGAACTCCTCTAACGACTCTGCCTGTGGAATGGTTCTGGGAAAGCCGTCAAGAATGTACCCGTTCTTCGTGTCATCCTCCTGCAGGCGGCGGCGAACCATCTCTATCGTGATCTCGTCGGGTACCAGGTCTCCCGAATCTAGAATCGATTTAACTCTTTTGCCGAGATCCGTCTGGTTGTTGATGGCCTCGCGGAATAGATCACCCGTAGAAATGTGGGGGATTTCGTAGGCCTGGTGTACCTGTGCTGCAAGCGTTCCCTTACCTGCTCCTGGCGGTCCGAGAAAAATCAAGTTCATACCTCATCTCCTTCGGTATCTGGTATATTAACCTCTACGAGTGCTGTCGAGTAGAATTCATGGCACTCTTCAGAACAGAACTCGTCGTATGGGGATTCCCCGACGATGTAGTAGCGGCCGCAGGTCTTGCACCTCCGGTGACTGAGGCTGCACTCGCGGCTGCAAAACTGGTTTCGGTAGGTTTCGCCTTTTTCTATGTAACGGCCGCAAGTTCTGCATCTGATGTATGTCGTAATATCTTCCATCAGTCCGGACTCCCTCTCCAAGTATAAATGGCTGTGTAGCTAAAATACAAGTACTTGTAGAGGTAACAGGGAAAGTGAGTCAAAAATACCCGAAGATGTCTGAGTAGATCTCGGTAAATGGAATACTTTGACCCACGGCAGCTCTACACAGAGCGTTGGCTCTGGAACAGTAATAATCAATAATTCTAATGAATATAAGTAATTAGTAAACATATGCAAAATTGGCACAATAATTGCTATACAATTAATGAAGAGATGAAACAAAAAAACGAACAGGAGGTGCCTATGAACCCGATAGCAAGAAGAAAGAGGAGCACATACGACCCGATGAGCGAATTCACACGGTTGCAGGATGAGATCAACCGTCTGTTCAACTACGACTACTCGAACGGTATGTCCGGTCTGTTCGACAGGCACATCTCTCCCGCAATCGACGTGGTAGAGAAGAGCAACGACATCGTGGTCTATTGCGATCTTCCCGGCGTCAGTAAGGACGACGTGGACATCTCGCTCGCGAACAACGTGCTCACCATAAAGGGAGAGAAGAAGGGCGAGAAGAAGAAAGAGGAGAGCAAGAGCTATCGAAACGAGACATGGAGCGGTTCGTTCCAGCGGACGATCTCCCTGCCCGAGGTCGTGAATCCGGACAAGGTCGATGCGACGATGAAGGACGGTGTGCTCACGATCTCCCTTGCGAAGCAGGAGGACAAGAAACCGAAGCAGATCGATGTGAAGGTCAAATAGCTTTGGCGAAGAGATTGGTAAGAGTTTCGATATACCGCAAAGAATCAAGGAGGTAATTATGGCCGAAACGAATAAGAATCAGGAAACGCGAGAGGTAGACACTCAGAGAGAGAGTGGGCGCAGATGCATCAATCCCCTCAGCGAGATAAGAGAGGAGGACGGTAAGGTCCTTCTGAGAATCGAAATGCCGGGGGTTACGAAGGATAATCTGAATATCGAGTTGAACAACGATGAGCTCCACATTGTTGCGACTCGGAGCGATAAGATAGAAGACGAGGGAGAGTATCTCCTGCGTGAGCGACCCTGCGCCGATTACGAAAAGGTCTTTACCATAGACGATACCATCGACCGCGAAAAGGTGGAGGCCACCATGGAGAACGGGATTCTCTACCTGACTCTCTACATCAAGGAGTCGGTAAAGCCGCGGAAGATAGAGGTAAAGGCCGGCTAAGCTGCACTACCGGGTAGCTCTGCCGAGCTGCTCGGCGCAGAGGATATGTCGGCCACGAGCTTTTCTGCTGTGAGACGAGGCGGTGCATGTATGTGTGCCGCCTCCTTTTGTTTGGAGGACCGATTCAGCGATCCGACCGGTCTTCTCCGTATCGTCTCGGCGCTCATGTCCCCTTTGCGGAGCCCGCCGCACCCGAGGTCTACGACAGCTATCTGAGGGGTCTATCGAAAATCGGTCTGAGCTGTTACGATCCGGCTTATGTTGAAGATAAAACGAGTACGCATTGTACGGACACTGACCTATAGTCTCGCCTTGATCTCTCTTCTCGTCGCGTGTGCAGGCCAGCCCGAGGGCCAGCCCGATGAGAACGTGGGTTCGGCAAGAGAAGCAAGAGAGGAGGGCATCCCCCTCGACCCTACGGTCTCGTACGGCCGCTTGGACAATGGACTGACCTACTACGTAAAGAAGAACGGCAAGCCTGCCGGACGTCTGCAGCTGAGGCTGGTGGTAAATGCCGGGTCCGTGCTGGAGCGGAAAAACGAGCGAGGGCTCGCCCATTTCGTCGAGCACATGGCCTTCAACGGGACAGAGTCATACGACGAGAACAGCATCGTAGACTATCTCGAACGGATCGGTATGAGCTTCGGTCCCGACGTGAACGCCTACACGAGTTTCGACGAGACGGTCTACTCCCTCGATCTTCCTACCGAGAAGCCGGAGACGGTGAAGAAGGGCTTCGACATACTCGGGGAGTGGGCATTTCGCATCGCATTCAGCCCCGATGAGGTGGAGAAGGAGCGCGGGGTCATAGTCGAGGAGTGGCGCAGCGGCCGAGGCGCCTCTGCGCGTCTGCGGGACGAGTGGTGGCCGGTCCTGGCAGAGGGCAGCCGCTACGCGCAGCGGCTGCCTATAGGTCTGATGGATATCGTACGCAATGCGCCGCCGAGTCGTCTCGAGGGCTTCTACGAACGCTGGTATCGGCCGGGACTGATGGCGGTCGTGGCCGTAGGCGACATGGAACCGGAGGAGGCCGTCGATTTGATCGAGAGGCATTTCGGCGGGCAGGTCGAAAATATTGAGCAGACGGGCCGAAATGGGCAAGACGGTACCAACGAACAGGCAGGTCATAGCAATGCGGCCGAGCGTCCCTCGTATTCGCTTCCCGCACCTGATAGTAGGCGGGTGGTCGTCGCCACCGATCCCGAGGCCTCTAACATCCGAGTCCGCCTCTTCGGACTGCAGCCCTCCTTCGTGCCCCGGACGGAGGCGGAGTACCGCCGCTCCCTCGCGCTCGATCTCTACCGCAGCATGGTCTCTACACGATTGAACGAGTTGACGGAGCAGGAGGATCCGCCCTTCATCAACGGCTACTTCTCTCGTGGAGCGCTGGTGCGCTCGGAGGATGTCTCGGTGTGGGGGGCGACCGCCTATGAGGGCGAGGTGGAAAAGGCTCTCCGTACGGTTGCACAGGAGGCACGAAGAGTCGAGCTATTCGGCTTCACCGAAGGGGAGTTGAAAAGGGCCAAGGCCGAGCTGCGCAGAAGGGTGGAGCGTGCCTACAACGAGAAATCGAAGACCAATTCATCCCGATTTGTGAGCGAGCTCGTACGACATTACCTCACCGGCGAGGCGAGCCCTGGAATCGATCGTGAATGGGAGATGGTAAAGCGGATGCTCCCCGAGATCACGGTAGAGACGATGGAGCGGATACACGAGGAGTATATACGTACGGAACACAAGGTCGTAGTGGTCACCGGACCGGAGAAGGATGACCTCTCCTATCCGAGTGAGAAGAGGATCGGAGAGATCTTGGACGAGGTGGAGACGAGCAAGGTAAGCCCCTACTCCGACGATTTCGAAGGGACCTCTCTCATAGGTGAGCAGCCGGAGGCGGGCTCGATACTGCGCGAAGAGCAGATAAAAAACGGAGATTTTACCCGTCTGCAGCTCTCGAACGGCGCAACGGTCATCTACAAGAAGACGGAGCTGAAGAACGATCAGATCCTCTTCTCGGCCTTCAGCGAGGGCGGGTCCTCCCTCGTCGATACACAAGATTACTATGCGGCGAGGCTCGCGCCGAATCTGGTAGGAGCCTGCGGACTCGGTGACTTCAGCCCCGTGCAGCTCGAGAAGCTTCTCTCCGGCACACAGGCTCAGGTGAGCCCGAGTGTACGGCGCCACAGCGAAGGATTCAGCGGAAGCGCCGCACCCGAGGATTTCGAGCTCCTCTTTCAGCAGCTCCATCTCTACCACAGCGACCTCAACAGAAACGAGTCGCTCTTTGAGAGCTACAAAAACCGTCTCTCCTCGGCGATAAAGAATCGGCGCAGTCGGCCTGCGGTGCGCTATCAGGACGAGATAAGCCGGATCCTCTTCGGCGATCACCCGCGGGTGCAGCCGCTGACCTCGGAAAGGGTGGAAGCGGTCGATATGGAGAGGACCTTCGAAATCTTCGAGGAGCGTTTCACCGGTGCAGGGGATTTCACCTATCTCTTCGTCGGCAATATTGCAGAGGATACACTGCGGAAATATGCGAAGACCTACATCGCCTCTCTGCCCTCGGGTGAAGAGGAGAGTTGGAAGGATAGGGGAGTGGCATTTTCCGACGAGCCCCAGAGGTCCGAGGTCTATGCCGGACGGGAGCCGAAGAGCAGGGTTACCCTCCTGTACACCGGCCCCTACGAGTGGTCGCTCGAACGCAACCATGCCCTCTCTTCGCTCTCCTATGTGCTGCAGATACGTCTGCGCGAGGCGGTCAGAGAGGAGGCGGGCGGCTCCTACGGGGTCAGCGTCTCCACCTCCACGAATAGAGTTCCCGAGAGCGAATACGTCTTGGTTATCTCGTTTAGCTGCGACCCCGAAAGAGTGGAAGAGTTGATCTCTATCGTCGAAACCGAGCTCGAATACGTGCGGTCAAATGAACTCGAGAAGAGCTACGCGGAGAAGGTGCGCGAGAAACAGCGCAGCGACTGGGAGGAGGCACAGCAGGAGAACTCCTACTGGCTCAAGCTCTTGAAGACGTCGGAGCGATGGGACATTCCGATGAAGGAGCTTCTTGCCCGGGATGAGAGGATCGCGCGCGTCGATGTGGGCATGTTGAGGAGTGCCGGCGAGGCCTTTCTCTCCGGGGCGGCGAGGCTGCGGGTCGTGCTCTATCCGGAGGACTACCGGTCCGCGGAGGACGGCGAAAGCGGGCCCTGATACGAGAACCTGATA
>CAYFVU010000037.1:9589-18553 GCA_964346645.1 uncultured Spirochaetaceae bacterium
CCTGATACGAGAACCTGATAAGAAAACCCGATACGAAGGCGAGGTGGTCTACGAGAGTGTCTTCTCGTGCATCTTCACGAACAACACGGCAAGACCCTCTGAGAGGTCCTCCCGTTTGACTACCACCCGATCGGGGACGTGGAGTTCGGCGGGAGAGAAGTTCCAAATGCCGGTGATTCCAGCCTCGACCATGAGGTCGGCTATTCTCTGCGATTGCATTTGGGGAACCGCGATGATGCCCACCTTCACCTCGTGCATCTTGACCAGCTCCAGGAGTTCCTCCATGGGGCGGATGGGCTTGCCGTAAATGGAATCGCCTATCTTCCGCTCGTTGTTGTCGAAGACCCCGATAATGTCCAATCCCCGCCTCGAGAAGCCCTCGAAACCGGTGAGGGCGGTTCCGAGAGAGCCGGCTCCCACGAGAATCGCCTTGGTGCGATGGTTCCAGCCGAGGAACTCCCGAATCGTAGACACGAGGGTGGCGGTGTTGTAGCCTATCTTCGGCTTGCCCACGATACCGGTAAAGGCCATGTCCTTGCGGATCTGTATGGGCTTGAGCTCCAACTCTTCCGCTATGTCGGTGGCGGAGACTGTCTCTCTTCCCGCATCGAGCATCTTCTCGAGTATGTTGAGATAGCGGGGAAGGCGGCGCAGCGAAGGTAGTGGAATATAGTTCGATTCATTCATACGCTATTTATCGATAGAAAAGAATTATTAAGCTCATTAGAGCTTAACAGAGCTGTGTAGAATTGACAAGCCGAACCTCCGGAAAAATCCGGGTTTCTTGCAGCTTTTGCTGGGTCAGCAATTCGCATTTTGGAGCTGTTGCAGGGTATTCCGCACCTCTCGTATATGCTAATATCTCCACTATGAATGATCAGTTGTATGCAACGATAGAGGATACGGTTTTCGATTCGATCGGATGTACGGAGCCGGTTGCGATTGCCTATGCAGCTACCGCGGCCTATCAGCACGTCGGCGGCAAGGTCTTGTCGATCGAGTGCAGGATAAGCGTAAACGTACTCAAGAATGCCATGTCCGTCGGTATTCCCGGTTCCGACAGGAAGGGCATTCCCTATGCGGTGGCTCTCGGCATAAGCGGAGGCGACTGGAAAAAGGGGCTCGAGCTCTTCGAGGGAATCGACGGGCAGAAATCGGCTGAGGCTGCGCAGTTGGCCTCCCGCGGCATAATCGATATCTCTCTTTACCGCGGCGACGAGAAGATCTACATATACACGAAGGTCTGCAGCGACAGGGGGACCGCGGAGGCGCTCATCCGCGGCGGCCACGATGCCCTCGAGTGGATAAAGCTCGACGGAGAGGTCGTGTACGGAGGAGATGCCGGTGAGGAGTCTTTGCATGGCGGTGATTCCGGGCCGAGTGCGGCATCCGGAGAGGAGGACTCGAAGCATGATGAACAGGTTATCCCGTACTCAGAGCTCGAAGGACGGACCATGGAGGAGCTCGTCCGGATGATTGAAGAGCTCGACGACGCTAGGCTCGAGTACCTCGTAGAGGGTGTGGAGATCAACAGGCGGGCAGCCGAATACGGACTCGCGAAATCTCCGGCCATGGCACTCGGCTCGGGGCTCGCCTCGCTCGCCGAAGAGGGGGTGCGCGACAACTCGCTCTCTTCGAAGGTCGCTCAGTACGTGGCCGCCGCTGCGGACAGCAGAATGGGAGGCGGCATGATCCACATCAAGGGCTGCGCCGGCTCGGGGAATCACGGCATCACCTTCTTCCTCACGATAGGGCTCGCCTATGAGCACTATGTGGAGAAGACCGTCCGTTCGCTCGCGAAGAGTCTCGCGATGGGCTTGACGGTCGTCCGTTACATCAAGGCCTATACCGGTCTGTTGACCCCGACCTGCGGAGTAACCGTCAGCGCGGCGCCTGCAGCGGCGGCTGCAATCGTCTATGCCCTGGGCGGTACGCCGCGTCAGATGACGGCGGCGGTGAAGCTGATCTACGGCAACATAGCCGGGATCCTCTGCGACGGAGCAAAGCACGGTTGTGCCCTCAAGTCGAGTACGAGCGCCCGTACAGGGGTAGAGGCCGCATTTCTCGCCCTCAGGGGGGTGGAAATCCCGGAGAGCGACGGAATAATCGACAGGGACCTGCCGAGCAGCCTCGAGCATCTGCGACGATTGCAGAACGAAGGGCTGGCGGATGCGGACAAGACGATGCTCAACATCCTGACCGAAAAAGCAGAGAGGCTCGACGGCAGCGTGTAGGCGTCTTCTCCGTGCGGGTGGTGCCGATCGGCGGTGATAAGGCAGTGTGTAGACGCTTATTCCGAACTCAACAAGCTCTCGGCCGCCTTCTCGAAGGCCCGGGATGCGGGGCGGTGACTGAAGCTGACGATGACGCCGAGACCGCTGTTGATCACCTCGTGAATAAAGTTGCTGGTGAGTTTCGCGTAGGTCTCCTTTGCAGGGGCACCGTCGGCGCGGTAGATCAGCCCCTTCAACTCGAAGGTCGAGCTCATCACCTGTATCTGGCGCAGGACGAGGGGGAAGAGCCGCTTGATGAGAGACAAGTAGTGCTTACGGTAGTCTTCGGAGTGCTGAACTAGGCGCATTATTTGGGAATGCCGGTCGCGGACCGGGTGCCCGTTCTCCTTCCGGTGCGGGACGAACTCGTCGATGGTGGACCGCACTGAATCGGACTGCAGCAGTTTGTAGAGGGAGAAGTAGAAGAGGATCAGTCCGGCATGGTTCTTTATTCCCCTCGTCTGCCGCACCTCCTCCTCGAGAAACATCAGCAGTGCGCTCAGCTCTCTGTCGACCGCATTGCCGGGATCGGTTGCGGTATGCGGGGCGGAGGAGAAGGGCGAGGAGCTCTGCTCGATGACTTCGAGCTTTCGCCGCACCAGCTTGTGGGTCTTCAAGAGCTGCATGCGGGTCCTATTGTCGTTGCAGCGGATGAAGTACTTTTTCAGCTCCGCCTCCTGTTCGGGGGTAAAGAGGGGCGTCGCGGTCTCGACATTCTCGTCGTCGGCTCCGCCCACCTTCTCGTCGGAAGCTATGCCGAGTATCGTGCGGAGATAGTCCCCGAAATCGCGCAGCAGCGTGTCCGACTCGTCCCTCTCAGAACGGTTGCGGAGGAAGAAGCGGAGTAGCATCCGAAAGTGGTCGGAGAGCTGCAGCTCTAACGGTATCGCGGAGAGGAGAGCATCGTGCAGCGCATCGAGCGAGGAGGCGAGGTTGCGCATGAGTTGGAGCTCGGCAGCAACGCCGCCCTTGAGCAAGTCGAGACTCGCGTCGTCGGGCACGAAAGCGAGGTGCTGCAGGTCGAAGTCGGCCGGGTCGAGCCGCTCCTCCTCCGGCATGTTGCGGTTGTAATTGCCGATTACGTCGCCCGGTCGGAACGAGGCGGTTTCCACACCGTGGTATCGGTTGTGCCAGAGCCGTATAGGGATGCCGTCTGCACGCCCCTTTATCGTGGAGAGATAGGTGCCGGCGGCCACGTGCGAGGCCGGATCGGGAGTGGTGACGATCAGTATGCGCTCGGCAATCGGGAGGAACGCCACGTTCTCCTTCTCATCTGCGCCGGCGGGGAGATCGAGGAGGATGATGTCGTACTTCTTCTTGAGTTCGGAATCCATGTGCTCCTGAAGCATGAGGAGGAGTGGCTCTGTCTCGCCGGAACCGATTTTTGCGAGGGGAAACAGGAGGTCGAGCCGTTCGAAAACCGGGATAGTGTAGGGCCCGATCCCCTTGTCCGGGTCTATCTCGCCCGGAAGATTTCGCATGACCTCCTTCGGGAGATCGAGCAATTCGGCGATATCGGAGAGAGGGTCGACGTCGATTATTGCCACTCGCCTGCCCTTTCGGGCGGCATAGATGCCGAGGTTTGTCACCGTGGTGGTCTTACCGACTCCACCTTTGCCTGATGCAACTGCTACAACTATTGCCATAATGGTTTTAAACCCTCTAGATTATGTAGCATAAAAAACTGACGGTGTACAGATAAAATCTCTGTTACAGTGAAGCGAATGGTGGTAGGATAGTGGTATGAGTAACGAAGAAGTGGTGAGCCCGCATAGTGGAAATGTCATTTTTTCTCCCGACCAGATCCTCGAACACGCAAAAGAGGTCGAACGCAGGTTTCAAGAGACGCCGGAGTACGCCTCCTTCTACCTCAGCGAGCTGCTGAAGAACAACGGACTCGGAGGATCCAACGACGAACGGGTAGAGGAGGTACGGTCCATTATAAATAGGCTCGAGGAGCGTATTCAAGGCGAGGACTCCGAGATAACTCGCCTGCGCGAGTTCATCCGCGAGAAAGATGCCGCTCTCGAGCTCCAGAAGGCCTCGCACGAGATCAGCTTCCGAAAAAAGATAGAGGAGTACTACCTCCCGAAGCAGCTCGTCAGCGCGATCATGGAGAAGGGGGAGATACCGAGCACCACGGAAGAGCAGTTCGTCGGCATCGGCTTCATCGACATTGCCGATTACACCTATCTCTCCAAGTTCCTCAGTCCCAACGAGAATCAGATCGTCCTCAACGGACTCTACGCGGCCTTCAGCCACGTGCTCAAGCGCCACGGCGGCTTCCTCAACAAGATCGAGGGAGACAGCCTCATGTTCCACTTCGGCGGCACTATAGACCCCGAGATCGAGTCGATGGACCACGACCAGAAGGAGCGCTACATCGCCAGAGAGCTCTTCTACACCTGTATAGAGATGCAGCGGGTCGCCTTTCTCTTCAATCAGGCGAACGACAGGTTCCTCTACAACGAGGAAAAGAACACCAGGGATTCGGTGCTCAAGGCCTTCGAGATCATAAGCGCGATGCGCACCAGCACCGATCTCTCGCAGGTCATAAACGCCTACTTCCAGATACGTATACGTATCGGCGCCAACATCGGCGAGGTGACGGTCGGTAACTTCGGTCCCGAGGGGGCGAAGCAGTGGGACATCATCGGTGTTCCGGTTATAAAGGCAAAGAGGATGGAGGCCACCGCCCCGATCGGAGGATTCCGCATCTCCGAAGAGTTCTACAACGTGCTGCAACGGATCGGCGTGGTCGACGAGTACTACCGGCGGTTCAAGCGCGAGGCGGAGGCGCTCTTCGGCAGCTTCAAGAACATCACGATGGACGAGCTCTTCAGCTTCGGCTCGGTGCTGCTGAAGGACAAGCGGAATGCCGTCTTCAACACCTACAGCATCCAGGTGAACCCGGGCCTCCCCGAAGCGCTCATGAACCAGGTCAGTCTCCTGCTCAACAAGGAGGAGGAGGGGGCGCAGCGGATAGTCGAGATGCTCAAGTACTATCGCGGCAACCGCTTCGTCATCAACGGATTGGAGTCGGTCTTCGATCAAAGAGAAATATACATTCGCAAAGGCGAGATCCTCTCGATAATCTCTCCCACCTTCTACGACAAGCTCAAGGCACGCCACGACGAAGATCCGAAGGAGACCGACAGGGCGATCGAGGAGGACTTCTCCCTATTCAACCTCTTCGAGCTCTTCGGGAGGCTGCAGGATACGGTAAAGGTGGACGACATTCCCGACAGGCCGGTCTATGAGTTCAACACCTACGAGCAGTACATGCAGAGCATGCGCGACTGGATGGACTACGAGAACACCCACAGGGAGAAGCGGGTCTATCAGCGGACCTACTTCTTCAACTACATCTTTCCGATGGTCTTCTATTCGATTCAGGCGAGCATCTTCGAGTTTCAGCAGAGATCCGCCGAGCTCACCGAAGTGGGGGCCGCCGATGAAGCGCAAACGCAGTGAGCCTCTCGAAGATCCGCTCTATCTTTTGTGACTCGGTCTGAGAGAGAGCAGCGCGGCTCCAGATGTCGTTCAATAGGCGCTCCACCTCTTCCCGTTCCTGCTGTTTGAAGAAATCTACCTTATCGAGGCCTGAAATGATCCTCTCGGTCACCTCCACGACCCTCTCGCGCGGGATGGGGCTAAACTCCCCCAGTGCATCGCCGAAGCTGCGGTAGCATGCATAGGTGCAGACCTGTACCGCGTGGGCGAGGTTGAGGGAGGGAAAGGAGGGAGATGAGGGAATGTGTACGGCGGTGCTGCAGACGTTCAGCTCATCGTCCGTCAGTCCCGTTGCCTCCCTGCCGAATACGAGGCAGACGGTTCCCTCCCTTATGCACTCCGCCTTCTCGGCGAACTGCTCGGGGAGATAGGAGAAGTACTTCCGGTACTTGCCCCTCCTGCGGGTAACTCCCGCCGAGAGGACGCTGTCGGCGAGCGCCTCTTCGATCGTCGCCATGTATTCGGCCTTCTCGTAGAGATCCTCTGCGTGCACGGCGAGGGTGCGCACCCTCTGCTCGTCGAAGTAGTCCCTCCCTCTGCCTGCGATCCTAAGACGGGTAATGCCCATTGTCTTCATTGCCCTGCAGACCGAGCCGACGTTCGCCGCATCCTGAGGCTCTACCAAGACGACGCACATGCGGTCGAGTTTCTTCTGCATCTCCGACACTCTCGTACTCCTTACTCACAGTGTGTAGACATAGAAGAATCGTACTTGACAACTCATAATAAGTAAAGGTAAAATAGTGAAGAAATGTTTATTATATTGAACAATTTTGAATGACCTTTAAAGAAGAGGGAGCAGAGGTGAGAGAATGGAAGTGGCACCGCCGTTCCAGATCGGGCGAAACATACAAGAGATCCGCCGAAGAAAGAACATGACCCTCGGGCACCTCTCTACTCGGAGCGGCGTTTCCAAGGCCATGCTCTCACAGATAGAGACGGACAAGGCAAATCCCACCATCGCCACCGTGTGGAAGATCGCCAACGGCCTCCACGTGGGCATAGAGACCCTGCTCAGAATAAACGGCGAGCCTGACCGAAAGTTCAACGTGAGCCGGGAGGACGAGATCACCACCATCGACACCGAGGACAGCGGTATACACATCAAGGTGCTCTCCCCGTTCTCTCTCGTAGAGGACCTCGAGATCTACAACCTCACCTTCGAACCCGGCGGTAAGCTCGAGTCGAGTCCGCACTTCTCCCGCACCGAGGAGTTCCTGACCATCATCGAGGGCTCGGTGGAGGTAACGGCGGGCTCTAAACAGGCGGTGCTGCAGGCCGGCGACTTCATAAACTACCACTGCGACATTCCCCATGCGATCTACAACTTCGAGGAAACCCGCTCCGTGGTCCACATGATCGTCCGATTCAACAAGAGTTAATCGAGTCTCCGCAACTCACAGCGAGTCTCCGCAACTCACAGCGAGCACCCGCAACTCATGCGGCCCGGCTCCGCACGTTCCTCTACGGCCGAAAGAATCGTCCGCCTCAGAACTCCGGTACGTCGGTGTAGGCGAGGTCCTGCGAGTAATCGACTCCAGGCACGGAAAAGCCGTGGATGCGGAGGAACTCCTCTCGGTAGCCTTCGAGGTCCGCCATCTCCCCGAGATCCTCCTCGCTTACCTCGTTCCATCGGCGTGAGACCTCCGCCTGCACGTCATCGCGCATCTCCCAGTCGTCAACGCGGATTCTCCCCTCACTGTCGGTAGGGATCTCCGAGCCGGTGTAGAGCCGGGAGCTGAAGAGGCGGATCATCTGCTCGATGCAGCCCTCGTGGATTCCCTTGTTCTTCATCACCGAGAAGAGCAGCCCGATGTAGAGGGGAACCGCGGGGATGACCGAGCTCGCCCGGGTAACGACCGCCTTGTTAATGGAGACGAAGGCTCTTCCACCTAAGGAATCGAGCTCGCCGGTAATGCGGTAAGCACTTTCCTCGAGGTGCTCCTTCGCCCTCCCGATGGTGCCTGATCGGTAGATCGGATGGGTAACTTCAGGCCCGATGTAGGAGTAGGCGAGGGTGGTGAAACCATCGGAAAGGAGCCCCCGCTCCTTCAGGGTCCGAACCCAGAGCTCCCAGTCCTCTCCGCCCATCACCTTGACGGTCGCCTCTATCTCCTCATCGCTCGCCGGCTCCATCGTCACCTCGGAAAGCGTTCCCTCCATGACGTCGAGGCTGCGTGTCGTGTAGGGCGAACCGACCGGCTTTAAGACAGATTTGTAGGTCTCGCCGGTGTCCGGATCTATCCGCAGCCCGGAGGCGAGGCTGTAGACTAAGAGGTCTATCTTCTCGCCTCGCTCTTCTATGAGTGAGGCGACCTCTTTCTTCATCCCGTGGCTGAAGGCGTCGCCGTGGAAGCTCTTCGCGTAGATGCCCGCCTTCTCGGCCTCGCGGTCGAAGGCGTGGTTGTTGTACCAGCCGGGCGTACCCGACTTCTTCTGCGAAGGCTCGCGCTCGAAGGAGACGTTTATCGTAGAGGCGCCGTAGCCGAAACTCGACACTATTCTGCTCGCCAGGCCGTAGCCGGTAGAGCCCCCGATAACGAGGACGTTCTTCGGCGTGCCGTTCGAGGCGAAACCTTCGTCTTGCGAGGTGTGGGCGTTCTCTACGGTCTTTATCTGATTCTTCACCTCCTGCACGCAACCCGCAGGATGCGCATTCATGCAGATGGACCCGCGTATCTTCGGTTCGATCATCTTATTTCTCCTTGTTCAACATGAAACTTTTCGGCTTTTCAACTCTTTTTACTGTCGACCAGGCAGAGCCATTGCGCCTCAGCGGCGAGCTCATCGCCGACAAAGGCCTTGCCCGACTGTTTCAGGGTCTTCGGACTCACCCGGAGGTTTTCGACCTCAATCCTGACCTCCTCACCGGGGCGCACCTGCCGACGGAATTTCGCCTTTTCGACGCTGGCGAGGAAGAAGAGGGCATCGTCGCCGAGCGAGCCCTCGGCGCGGACACCCGCCCCGCCGCACTGCGCCATCGTCTCGATGAGGACCACGCCGGGCACCACAGGATATTCGGGGAAGTGTCCCCGGAAAAAGAACTCCTCCTGCCGGAAGCGTTTTCTGCCTACGATGCGTTCGGCGTCGTAGGAGTCGAGGCTGTCGACGAAGAGAAAGGGATCCCTGTGGGGAAGCAGCTCGTAGATTTCCTCGTCCCGCGTGTCCGGTCCGTTTT
>CAYFVU010000037.1:18653-29522 GCA_964346645.1 uncultured Spirochaetaceae bacterium
TCCCTGTGGGGAAGCAGCTCGTAGATTTCCTCGTCCCGCGTGTCCGGTCCGTTTTGCCCGCTCATTCCGTGTACTCCTTTATGGCGATTACGCCGTTGTGGCCCCCGAATCCGAGGGAGTTGGAGATGAAGGCCCGGACCTTTCCGTCTTCTCCGGCACCGGTGACGTAGTTGAGGTCGCAGCCCTCGTCGGGCTCCTCGAGATTTGATGTCCCGGGTAGGTAGGCGTCCTGTATCGATTTGATGCCGATGATGGCCTCTACGGCCCCGGCGGCGCCGATCATGTGGCCGGTCAGGGATTTAGTCGATGAGACCCGCACCGTGTCTGCGTAGGCACCGAAGGTCCTGCGTATAGCCTGCGACTCCACCGGATCGTTCGTCGGCGTGCTCGTGCCGTGGGCGTTTACGTAGTCTACATCCTCCGGCTTCAGGCCGCCGTCCTCGAGGGCGATCCGCATCGCCTCCGCCGCTCCCTTGCCTTCGGGGTCGGGGGCGGTTAGGTGGTAGGCGTCGGAGGTCGATCCGTAGCCGCCGACCTCGGCGAGAATGGAGGCTCCGCGCCTCTTAGCGTGCTCGAGCTCCTCGAGTATGAGGATGCCGGCGCCCTCGGCTATCACGAAGCCGTCGCGGTCCTTGTCGAAGGGTCTGCTCGCCTTCTCCGGCCTCTCGTTGTAGTTGGTCGAGAGCGCCTTGAGCACGGAAAATCCTCCGATCCCGAGCTCGGTGATGCAGCCCTCGGAGCCGCCGGAGATCACCACATCGGATCTTCCCTCGCGGATTGCGTTGAGAGCATGTCCGATGGCGTCGGTTCCCGAGGCGCAGGCGGTCGTCACCGTGTAGGCGGGACCGTGGACGCCGTAGAGCATCGCGATGTTTCCCGGTCCCTCGTTGCTGATGATCTTCGGAATCGTCATCGGCGGAATGCGAGATGGTCCCTTGTCGAAGAGGACCCTGTAGGAGTTCTCTATGACCTCGAATCCGCCTATGCCGTTTCCGAGGATAATGGAGGCCGCCGCCGGATCGAGTTCGCTGCTCTTCAATCCTGACTGCTCGAGCGCCTCAGAGGTGGCGGCCACCGCGTACTGGGCGAAATAGGCCATCTTACGCGCGGCCTTCTTGTCCATGTATGCCGACGGATCGAAGTCGCGAATCTCGCCGGCTATCTTCGACGGGAATTCCGTGATGTCTATCTTCGTGGTCGGGCCGATACCCGAACGTCCCTCTCGTATTCCGTTCCAGAGGGTCTCTACATCGTTTCCGAGGGGGGTGATTGCACCGATCCCCGTAACTACCACTCTCCGCTTATTCATAGTGTTTCCTCCACTCTCTCTTCCTGTGTTTCTTCTGTGTTTCTACATGGTCAGGCCGCCGTCGACCGGCAGCACCTGTCCCGTAATGTATGAAGCCCTGTCGGAGACGAGGAAGAGGACCGCTTCGGCCACCTCCTCGGGTTTCCCGGTTCTGTTCAGGGCTATCTGATCGGTCAGCGCCTTGCGCTGCTCCTCCTTCAAGTTTTCGGTCATCGAGGTGTCGATGTAACCGGGAGCTACCACGTTCACGCGGATGCCGCGGGATGCAACTTCCCGTGCAAGGCTCTTAGAGAAGCCGATGAGTCCCGCCTTAGAGGCGCTGTAGTTGGTCTGACCTCCGTTGCCTATCAGCCCCACGACCGAGGAGATGTTTACCACTGCGCCGCTGCGCCGCTTGATCATAGGCCGGGCGAGCTTGCGGCATATGCGGAAGGCCGAGCTGAGGTTGGTCTGCAGAACCGAATCCCAGTCCTCGTCCTTCATGCGGAAGATGAGGGTGTCCCTGGTGATGCCCGCGTTGTTCACGAGAATATCGATGTCGGATTTCTCCAAGATTCCATCTATCGCCGCATCTATGGATTCGCTTTCCGAAATGTCGGTCTTTATCCATTCGTATTCGGCGCCCTGCGCCTCGGCGAGTTCGGCAAAGTCCTGCGAAAAGGGGGATTCGCTGCGGCTCAAAGAGTAGACGGAGGCTCCTTCGGAGAGCAGCTTCCGCACAATTGCCGCACCGATGCCCTTCGATCCTCCGGTTACGATAGCCGTTTTTCCTGTCAGTTCGTATGTGCTTTCTTCGCTCATGTCACAGTTTCTCCCTTTCGGTCTCGACATCGGCGGGTATGCAGCCGATAGAGCTGTCGATCCGTTTCCACAGACCGGTAAGCACCTTGCCGGGGCCGCACTCTATGCAGCGTTCGTAGTCGTCTCCGGCTATGTGCTGCATCTCGTCGGTCCAGCGCACCGGAGAGGTGATCTGCAGCGCCGCATTGCGTCTGATCTCGGCGGGGTCCGAAACGGCCCCTCCGCTCACGTTGGAGTAGAGCGGTTTTACCGGAGTATTGAACTCCACGCTCTCGAGATATTCGGCAAAGCGCTCTGAAGCACGCTGCAGGAGGGGCGTGTGGAAGGGGCCCGAGACCTTTAGTGGAATGACCCGTTTCGCCCCGGCCTCCTTCAGCACGACTCCCGCCTCGTCTACTCCGGCTTTCGTGCCCGAAATGACGGTCTGGATCGGTGAGTTGTAGTTTGCCGGGTAGACATCCTGTATGTCTGAGAGGCTCTCCTCCACCTTTTCGGGTGAGAGCCCTACGACCGCTGCCATGCCGCTTCCCTCTTCGAGGCGCGGCTCCTGCTGTGCCGCCTCGCCCATGAGTTCGGCCCTGCGAATGACGATGGGAAATACCTCGCGCTCCTCGAGGACTCCCGCGTCCACGTAGGCGGACCACTCGCCGAGGCTGAAGCCGGCGGTACCGTGGGACTCGATGCCCCGTTTCTTCAAATATCTTCGCATGGCGAGGTTCATGAGGGTGATGACGATCTGGGTGTTCCTCGTCTCCTTGAGCTCGGCCTCCGATGCCTCGAACATGAGGTAGCTCATGTCGGCTCCGGTTGCCTCGCCTGCAATTTCGAAGATCTCCCGAACCTCCCCGTGCTCATCGTATATGTCTCTGCCCATTCCCGGGTACTGTGCTCCCTGCCCGGGAAAAAGAAAACATGTCTTCATATGGCCTCCGTTGTTTGAGTTTTAAAGCTTAACGATTCGCTCTATTTCGGTCAATGGCCGACAACCGGAGCCCGGTGTGCGAAACGCTATGCTGTGCCTGAGCTGCGGGTCGCCTCGCCTTCGCCGGAAGCTACCAGCGAAGGAGATTCCCGCCGTAGGAGAGTCCTGCACCGAAACCGACGAAGAGGAGGTAGTCGCCGCGTTCGAGACTGCCGGACTCGTAGAGCTCGTTCAGGGCAATAGGAATGGAGGCGGCGGAGGTGTTCGCGTACTCTTCGATGTTGACGTAGAACTTCTCCATCGGCAGGCTCAGCCGTTTCGCCGCCGCCTGTATGATGCGGATGTTCGCCTGGTGGGGGACGATTTTCTTTATGTCGTCGATGCCTATGTGGTTTCTCTCGAAGAGCTCGGAGATGATCTCCGTGTTTACCCTCACCGCGAAGTTGTAGACCTGCCGACCGTTCATGTAGACATAGAGGTTCTCCTTCGGGGTGGAGGCTTCGATCGGCTCCCTCGATCCTCCTGCCTGCCGGAGCAGGTGTTCCGCCCCCGAGCCCTCTGAGCGGAGGATGGAGTCTATGATACCGCTCTCTCCGCTCTCGCTCTTCGAGAGTATGACGGCTCCTGCACCGTCGCCGAAGAGCACGCAGGTGTTTCTGTCGTCCCAGTTCGTTACCTTGGAGAGTACCTCCACGCCTATGAGGAGAATGTTGCGGTAGCTACCCGCGGCGAGCATGCTGCGTGCCGTCTCGAGGCCGTAGACGAAGCCGGTGCATCCGGCCACGAGGTCGAAGGCGCCGGTATTTCGAAGACCGAGGCGATCCTGTATGATGGAGGCGGTGGCGGGAAAGCCGATATAGTCTCCCGAAGCGGTAGCTGCAATAACCAGGTCGATCTCCTCCGTGTCGATTCCGGCCCTCTCGATAGCCTTATGGGCCGCCTTGACGGCGAGGTCGCTCGCGGCCTCGTCAGGGCCGCAGATGTGGCGTGCCCCGATTCCCGTGTGGGATCGGATCCACTCATCCGATGTATCTATGCTCTGTGCGAGCTCATCGTTCGTTACCCTCTTTTCGGGTGCGTGGGCGGCGATGGATCGTATATATACGTTCATAATACCTCCTGTGCTAATTCTATGGCATTCTCGGGCCAGTGTACAGGAAGCTCATACATCTCCCTTTCCGTCAAGAGGGAAGCGCTCCGCCCGGGGCAATTTTTCGGGCGCAAACCGACAAAAAGGGGGCGAATCCCCCTTGTGTTTCGGTTGACGGCCGAAATATACTGTAGTAGTTTCTCGTGAAAACACAGCATGGATGTACAGGATATTGGAGGAGACGATGAACAAAAAGGATATACTCGAACTGATGGAAAAGCTGGACGATAGTTCACTTGCCGAGCTCAGCCTCAAGGACGGCGAATTCGAGCTGACGATAAAGAAAACGGCTGCACAAGGGCAGATTTCTTACGCAGAAGGAGCGGGAGCAGGCTATCAGGCCTCCGTCCAGGCCGGCACAACGGGCGAGCCCGTCCAGGCCGGTGTCGAGGGTCCCTCCGGAGTCGATACGTACGAGACTATAACCGCCCCCATCGTGGGGACATTCTACCGCGCACCCTCTCCCGATTCTCCACCCTTTGTAGAAGAGGGGAGCGAAGTTGACGAGGGGGATACCCTCTGCGTCATCGAGGCGATGAAGGTAATGAACGAGCTTGAGGCGGAGTTTCCCTGCCGCATCCACCGAGTGCTCGTTGAGAATCAGCAAATGGTTGAGTACGGAACTCCTCTGTTCGAGGTGGAACGACTCTAATAGGGTCGGGTGCTATATGATAAAATCTGTTTTCATCGCAAATAGAGGCGAGATCGCCGTGCGGGTCATTCGCACCTGTCACGAGATGGGACTCGAAGCGGTCGTCGGATATTCCGAGGCCGATGCGGAGAGTCTTCCTGTAAAGATGGCGGATAAGGCGGTATGCATAGGCCCTCCGTCGACGAAGCTGAGCTACACCCACATGGGAAACCTCATCTCGGCCGCGCTCTACTCCGGCTGCGACGCGGTCCATCCGGGAGTCGGCTTCCTCTCGGAAAACGCGGAGTTCGCACAGAAGGTCCAGGATTCGGGACTTATCTTTATCGGGCCGGACCCGGAGACGATCTCCTTCTTGGGCAACAAGGTCCAGGCAAAGCGCACCGCCTTGAATGCGGGACTGCCGGTCATTCCCGGCAGCGACGGATCGGTTGACGATCTCGAGGCTGCTAAACGTTTTGCCGCCGATGCCGGGTACCCCGTCATCATCAAGGCCGCCTCTGGAGGCGGCGGAAAGGGGATGCGCATCGTACGGGACGAGGATAGTCTCGAGTCGAACATGCGGATCGCTGCGCACGAGGCGGAGACCGCCTTTTCCGACGGCACCATCTACATGGAGAAGTACCTGGAGAATCCGCGGCATGTGGAGGTGCAGGTGCTTGCCGACTCCTACGGCAATGTGCTGCATTTAGGCGAACGCGACTGTTCGCTGCAGCGGAATCATCAGAAGGTCGTGGAGGAGAGCCCCTCGCCGGGGATGGATGAGGAGGCGCGGAATCGAATGTGCGAGGATGCGGTAAACCTCTTCAAGAGCCTCGATTACAAGGGGGCTGGGACCGTGGAGTTCCTCTTCGACGGAAGGGAGTACTTCTTCATGGAGGTAAACGCCCGTGTGCAGGTGGAGCATCCGGTATCCGAGTACATCAGCGGGGTGGACATCATCCGCGAGCAGATCCGCGGCGCCGCGGGAGAGAGGTTGGAGGTGAGTCAGGACGAGATTCGACTCGAGGGAGCCTCCATCGAGTGCAGGATCAACGCCATGACTCCCGGCACCATTACCGAATACTTCCAGCCGGGCGGGAGGAACGTCCGCTTCGACAGTTTTCTCTATCAAGGCTACAAGGTGCAGCCCTACTACGATTCGCTCATGGGAAAGCTCATCACCTACGGGAGCAGCCGCAGGAGCGCGATTGCGCGGATGAAGAGAGCGTTGAACGAATTGACGATCGACGGCATTTCTACAAACATAGAAGAGCAGAAACTAATAATAGGCAGCGGGATATTCCAGAAGGGAGTGTTCGGTACCTACGATCTTCCGAAGATTCTGAAGGAGTAAGGTATGGCGTCGTTTCTACACAAGATACGCGAGAAAATAGGGGCCGGAGAGAAGGAACCCAGAATCCGGTGGAAGGCACCGGACAAGAAACGTTCTGAGGCCGAGCGGGACGAGCGGCAGTACCTCGAGCAGAAGCACTCCTGTCCCATTTGCCACCGGCGGATAGACGATTCGATCATCAAGAAGAACCTCTACGTCTGCCCGGGCTGCGACCACCACTTTCCGATGAAGGTCAAGGAGCGGATATCCTCCATTATCGATCCCGGCACGTTCCAGGAGATCTATCCGCAGATTCGATCGGTCGATCCTATAGAGTTCCCCGGGTACCGGGAGAAGCTCGACAAGGCCAAGCAGAAGGCGGGATCCAACGAGTCGGTGGTAACCGGAGTGGGGAAGATCCAGGGCCGGGGAGCGGCGGTGGGCTTTATGTCATTCGCATTCATGGGAGGAAGCATGGGGGTCGCGGTGGGCGAAAAGGTAGCCCGCCTCATGCGGATAGGCGCCAAGGAGCGGCTGCCGGTCATCCTCTTTACCTCCTCCGGCGGTGCACGAATGCAGGAGGGTATCTTTTCCCTGATGCAGATGGCCAAGACGAGCCACGCGGCGGCGCTCCTCGAGAAGGAGAAATTGCCGTTTTTCGTGGTTCTCACCCATCCGACTACCGGCGGGGTAACGGCCAGTTTCGCCATGCTCGGCAATGTTATCGTGGCGGAGCCGGGCGCACTCATAGGTTTCGCCGGCCCGAGGGTCATCGAGTCTACGATAAAGCAGAAGCTCCCCGAAGGCTTCCAGCGTTCGGAGTTCCAGCAGGAGAAGGGCTTTGTCGATGCGGTGGTGCACCGGAAGGAGCTCAAGCCGACCCTCGCATTTCTCATAGACAGCCATGTGCCTCAGAGCGAGGCGAGGAGATAGACGATGGCGCAAAAGAGTTTCGAGAGAAAGCTGAAGGAGCTGAAAAAGCTCGCCACCGAAGAGCACATGCACGTTTTCGAGGATCTGAGCCGGATAGAAAATAAACTCTCCGGCGATGAAGAGAAGGTGCAGGCATGGGACAAGGTGAGCCTCGCGCGTCATCCCGAGAGGCCTACGACCACAGATTACCTCGATAAGGTCTTCGACCGCTTCTTCGAGCTGAAGGGGGACCGCCACTTCAGAGACGATCCGGCGCTCATCGGCGGCATCGCCCTCTTCGACGGCATACCGGTGACCGTCATGGGACACCAGAAGGGGCGGAATCTCAAGGAGAACATCTACCGCAACTACGGCATGGCGCATCCGGAAGGATATCGAAAAGCGCTGCGTCTGGCGAAGGAGGCGGAGACCTTCGGCAGGCCCATCATCACCTTCGTAGACACCTCAGGCGCGTATCCCGGCGTATCGGCGGAAGAGAGGGGAATCGGTGAGGCCATCGCGAAGAATCTCAAGGAGTTCTCCGTCCTCGAGGTGCCGATCATATCGATCATCATCGGCGAGGGCGGATCCGGCGGCGCACTCGGTATCGCGGTCGGAGACGAAGTCTACATGATGGAGAACTCCATCTACTCGGTCATCTCTCCGGAGGGCTGCGCTTCGATTCTGCTGCGGGATGCTTCCCGGGCGAGATTGGCCGCAGACCTCATGAAGCTCACCGCCGAGGATCTCTACTCCTTCCGGGTGGTGCAGGGGATAATTCCGGAGCCGGAGGGGGGAGCCCACAAGGACTTCGCCGCCGCTGCCTCGAACATGCGGGATCATATAGCCGAGAGTCTCTCGAGGCTCATGACGAAGCGGCACAGACAGCTGTTGAAGGAGCGTTCGGACAAACTCCTCTCCCTCGGCCCGTTCTACGGGGAGGTGGAGAAGCGTCAGGGGATCTTCGAGCGTCTCTTCAAGTAAGCCTGATCATGGTGCAGGCGTCGCAGTGCGGCCATAGCTCGTGGCCACATGAGAATTGAGTGAAAATTTTCGCAACGGTATAAGCTCCGGCGATCTTGTGATACAATTGCACCATGCAGTACTCAGGCGTTGCCACCGGATTGTTGGCGGTTATCGCGGTTATCATGCTGGGGGCGGTGCTTAAGGTTGCCGCGGCGATCTTACTACCCCTTGTCATTGCAGTGTTTCTCTCGTTCATTGCCGCTCCGATCGTCAACTTCCTCGATAGACCTCACATTCCGAGGATACTGGCGATTGTTATCGTCATCCTCATTCTCTTCGGTGTCATCTTTCTCGTTTTTCTCTTCCTGCAGACGAGCATCAACAGCCTGATAAGGGAGTATCCGAAGTACGCCACCCGCTTCATCGAGCTCAACCAGCAGTTCAGCGAGTCGATAAGCAAGCGCTTCGACGTACAGATAAATCTCTCCGAAGACATCAATTGGCAGGGTGCGCTGCGAAACTATCTGGTCAGGCTCTCCGGCTCCTTCATGCAGTTCATCAGCTCCTTCGTGATAGTTCTCATATTCCTCATCTTCCTGCTCTTGGAGAAGCCGTTTTTGAAGTACAAGTTGGCGAAGGCCTTCGGCGATGAGACGGGGCAACACATAGGCCGTATAATAGAGCACATCAACGAACAGGTGGGCCGCTACATCAATCTCAAGTTTTTCATCAGTCTGGCCACCGGCTCGGTCGTCTACCTCCTCCTGCGCATCATTGGGATGGACTTCGCTCTCGTATGGGGCGTGCTCGCCTTCCTGCTCAACTTCATTCCCTCGATAGGTTCGGCAGTGGTAATGACCGTCACCATAACGATGGGAGTAGTACAGTTCTATCCGGATATGGGCAAAATCATCGCCGTCATCATCAGCATGACGGGTACGCAGTTTCTCATCGGAAATATCATCGACCCGCGCCTGCAGGGACAGCGCCTCGATCTGAGCCCCTTTCTCATCCTCTTCTCTCTCATCTTCTGGGGCTGGATCTGGGGGCCCGTCGGCATGTTTCTCGCCGTCCCCATCACCGTGGTCATCCAGATCGTCTGCTTCAACCTCGCCCCTCTCCGTCCCATAAGTGTGCTCATGAGCGGCGGAGAGATCCCCAAGAGCGGAGCGCCGGTCGAAACCATGCAGGATCCGGAGGCGTTTGCCGATGAGGAGGAAAGTGAAGCCGGAAAGGGTGAGGAGAGATAGAGTATCGTTCCCTGGAACTATCAACACGGCCCTGTTTGATTTATCGTGGCGGGAAGCATATACTCTGGGTATGGATTTGCACATCATTCATCTGGGTAGAATCGGTTATCAAGAGGCCCTCGATCTGCAGTATTCGCTGCTGGAGAAGCGGCAGCGGGATGAGATTCCCGACACGCTGCTGCTTTTAGAGCACGATCCCGTCGTCACGCTCGGCAAGAGGGCGCAGGATGGGGACATGCTCCACTCCGAGGATGAGTTGAGGGGGAGAGGTGTCGAGGTCGCATGGATCGACAGGGGAGGGCAGGCGACGTATCACGGTCCAGGGCAGCTCGTCGGATACCTCATCATCAACCTCCGCAACCATCAGAGAAAGATCAAGCGTTTCGTGAAGAATATAGAACACTTTCTCATAACCCTGCTCGATGAGTGCTACGGAATCTCCGCCTACACGGTGGATGATTATATCGGCGTGTGGGTGGGAGACCGGAAGATAGCCGCCATCGGCATATCCATCCACCATGCGATTACCATGCACGGATTCGCGCTCAATGTGGCGACCGATCTCGATTACTTCTCCCTCATCGTGCCATGCGGCATAACGGATCGCGGAGTCACTTCGATCGAGAAGGAGCTCGGCCGAAAAGTCCCGCTCGCCGAGGCTGCGGAGGGAGCCGAACGGTTATTTCCCCATGTGTTCGGCTACGAGAACGTGACGGTGAGGAACGAGGAGGGGCAAAGGGCATGAAGAAGAGATCAGAGGCCTACGTGAGTCACCGGAGAAAGCCGGAGTGGCTCCGCATCCCCATTCGCGGCGGCGAGAATCTCAGGGAGGTGAAGGAGCTCCTCACGCGTCTGCACCTGCACACGGTGTGCCAGGAGGCCAACTGCCCGAACCGGATGGAGTGTTTCAGCAGCAGGACGGCAACCTTCATGATTCTCGGTTCCATCTGCAGTCGAAACTGCCGCTTCTGCAACGTCCGCGGGGGAGAGCCGGAGCCGGTCGACCCTGAGGAGCCGCAACGGCTCGCCGAAGCGGCGAGGCGGCTCGGACTGGAGCACGTGGTGGTCACCTCGGTCACCAGGGACGACCTGCCGGACGGCGGTGCGGAACACTTTGCCGAAGTGATTCGCGCCCTGCGAAGCGGTGGCACAGGTGACGACGGAGACGAGGGCGCCGGCCGTTCAGGACTTTTAGGCCGTTCCGAACCTTTAGGCCATACCGTTCCTGCCGTAGAGGTCCTCATTCCCGATTTTCTCGGAGACTCCGAGGCGCTCCGCGTGGTGATTGAGGCGAGGCCGGAGATCATCAACCACAACGTCGAGACCGTGCCGAGGCTCTACCTCGACGTCCGCCCGGAGGCCGACTACGAGCGGTCTCTGGAGCTGCTGTGGAGGGTGAAGGAGCGGGATCCGCAGATATATACCAAATCGGGCCTAATGGTCGGGCTCGGCGAGAGTTCCGAGGAGGTAGAGGCGGTAATGGATGACCTGCGGCGGGTCGGCTGCGACTTTCTCACCATCGGCCAGTACCTCGCACCATCGAAGAGCCACTATCCCGTTCAGGAGTACGTACATCCGGATCGATTTGAGGAGTA
>CAYFVU010000038.1:0-5963 GCA_964346645.1 uncultured Spirochaetaceae bacterium
GCCGGTGAACAGTAGCCGGCGGCTGCCTTCCCTGGGCTCGCACCCGCCTATATTGCGCTCCCTCGGCCCAGGTTGACAAACGGACCTCATGTGCATATATTTGGTAAGTCACGGAGAGGTGTCCGAGTGGTTTAAGGAGGCGGTCTTGAAAACCGCTGAGCCGCAAGGCTCCGTGGGTTCGAATCCCACCTTCTCCGTTGGTCTAGAGGTGGAGAGGTGCGAGAGCGGCCGAATCGGGCTCCCTGCTAAGGAGTTGTACCCTTGCGGGTACCGAGGGTTCGAATCCCTCCCTCTCCGCCATTTTTCACGTACCCATAGCTCAGCTGGATAGAGCGTTAGATTGCGGATCTAAAGGTCGGAGGTTCGAGTCCTCTTGGGTACGCTGATTTTACGGAGAGATGCGAGAGCGGTCGAATCGGGCGGTCTCGAAAACCGTTGTACCTTCGGGTACCGAGGGTTCGAATCCCTCCCTCTCCGCCAAAAAAAAATGATGCGTTCAGAGATCGATGGTTTTTGAAGGCGTCTGCAGTCTCTGGAGAGGTGTCCGAGAGGCCGAAGGAGTACGCTTGGAAAGCGTATGAGCCCTATCCGGGCTCCGAGGGTTCGAATCCCTCCCTCTCCGTTATTTCCCCTCCGGTGTTGAAGGTCAGGTACTGCGCTATGGACAACTGCCCAACCCCGTCAGGACCGGAAGGTAGCAGCGGTAGGCAGCCAGCCCATGTGACGCAGCTCACTTGACTGGAGTCGGAGGGGTTTTTCTTTTTCGGTGCAGACCGGGTGTACATGTGGCATGGGGCCTTGGGCCTGGTCCCCGGACATTCGAAATCCCTCGGTAATTCCGAAAGCGAGACGAAAACTGCATGTCTTACGAAGTAACCGCCTCTAAAAAGCGTCCCCAAGACTTCGACTCAGTCGTCGGACAGGATTTTGTCGTTTCCACCCTCAAGAGCTCCCTCGAGCTCGGCCGCATCGCCCACGCCTATCTGTTTTCAGGCCCGAGGGGAGTGGGAAAGACCTCGGCGGCCCGCATACTCGCCAAGGCTTTCAACTGCGAGCAGGGTCCCACCGCGGATCCCTGCGGCCACTGCTCCCTCTGCACGGAGATCGCCCGCGGCAACTCCCTCGATGTTATCGAGATCGACGGGGCGAGCAACACCTCGGTAAACGACATCCGCGAGCTCAAAGACGAGGTGCTCTTCGCGCCGAACAGCGGACGCTACAAGATCTACATCATCGACGAGGTCCACATGCTCAGCAACAGCGCCTTCAACGCGCTGCTGAAGACCATCGAGGAGCCGCCCCCCTACATCGTCTTCATCTTTGCCACCACCGAGGTACACAAGGTGCCGGCGACCATCCGCTCGCGCTGCCAGCAGTTCAACTTCCGGCTCATTCCCGTGGAGACCATCAAGGAGCAGCTGCGCGAGACGACGGCAGACCTCGGCCTCGAGGCGGAGGAGGAGGCCCTCTTCTGGATCGCCAAAGAGGCGACCGGGAGTTTGCGCGACGCATACACCCTCTTCGACCAGATCGCCTCCTTCAGCCAGGACGGCATATACCTCTCCGAGATCCAGGAGAAGCTCGGCCTCGTGGGAACCGAGGCGATAAACGACATCGCCGAATCGATGGCCGACGAGGACGGCACTGCGGTCATCTCAAAGGCCGAGGAGATCTTTGCCCAGGGCGTAGCCATCGAGCAGTTCGTCATCGACCTCGCCGAGTACTTCCGCAACATCCTCTTCCTCATACACGGGGTGGAGCGCGAGTCCATCCTCGGCTATCCCGCCGCGAGCTTTTCGCAGAAGGTGCGGCAGTCCTTCAGCTCCGACCAGATCGAATACGCCCTCGATCGGCTCTTCTCCCTCTACCGGAATCTCCGATTCTCGCTGAATCAGCGCTTCGAGACGGAGCTCGTCCTCAGCGACCTCTCCGCTCTACCGAAGAGGATCAGCCCGAGCGCACTCATCGACCGCATCGACGGGCTCAAGCACGAGCTGATGAGCGGGGAGGCGAGCGCGGCATACTCATCCGCGGCGGACGAATCACCCGCACAGACAGCTCCGACAGCAGCCGGTTCTGCGTCCGCCGGGCCGACTGCGGCGGCGGACGCAGCGACCGAGAACGAAGGCACCTCCGAGACTTCCGGCGCAGCCTCGGCCGCTCCACCCGGGGCTTCCGAGACTGCCGCAGCAGAAAAACCGAAGGGCGGCAGACGCCGCCTCGGCGCTGAAGAGGTCGAGCAGCTGGTAGAGGGACTCAAATCGCGTCCCTCCCTCGCCGCAGCGGTGCAGAAGGTGGTCGACTGGCAGGTAGATGACGAGCAGCTCGTCGTCACCTGCGACTCCACCTACTCGGCGAACAAGCTCCGAGACGAAAAGCCGACCATCGTCTCCCTCGTGACGAATGTGATCGGCAAGAAACTCGAAATACGGGTAAAGACTGCCGGCGAAAAGGAAGAGGAGAGGGACGAACAACACATCGATGAACAGGCGGAACTGGTAAAAAAGGTCTTCCGCGGTCACATCGTAGAAAACGGAGTAGAAAATGAATCCAATGGATCTGTTTAAGAACCTGCAGGAGCTGCAGTCCCAGTTCGGCGACGTGCAGGAGAAGATGAAACACATCTCGGTCACCGGCACCTCCGGCGGCGACATGGTGCGCATCACCCTCAATGGGCAGATGAACGTGACGGACATTCACATAGACAAGGAAGTCGTGGATCCTGAAGACGTGAAGATGATCGAGGACCTGATTCTCGCCGCTTTCACCGACGCCTCGGCAAAGCTCAAAGAGAAGATGCAAGAGGAGATGTCGGAGATAACCGGCAACATGGGCATCCCACCTGGTTTTATGGGCGGCTGAAATGACGGGTCTCGACAGGCTCATCACCCAGCTCTCCCGACTCCCCGGCGTGGGAAAGAAGAGCGCCGGCCGCATCGCCTACCACCTGCTCAAGGCCGACAGAGACTACGTGCAAAGACTCGCCCAGACTATCGGAGAGCTGCAGGATGCGGTTAAACAGTGCTCGGTCTGCGGCAACTACACCGAACAGGACCCCTGCCCGATCTGCAGCAACCCTGCCCGTGACCGCAGCATCATCTGCGTCGTCGAGCAGCCGCAGGACGTGCACACCATCGAACAGACCGGCGAGTTCAACGGCCTCTACCATGTCCTCGGCGGGGCGATCAACCCGCTCGATGGAGTCGGTCCCGACAAGCTCTCCATCGGCACCCTGATGCGCCGCATCGCCGAAGGGGGAATCTCCGAGGTAATTCTCGCCACCAACCCCACCGTAGAGGGCGACACCACCGCCCTCTACCTCCACCGCATGCTCAAAGAACGGGGCGTATCCGTGTCGCGGCTGGCATCGGGCCTGCCGGTCGGCGGAGACCTCGAGTACGCAGACCGCAGCACCCTCGCCCGCAGCTTCAAGAGCCGGACGCAGATGTAGCCCCGCGACCGTGTCGCGCCCGGCGGCGCCGTCGACGCCGGCTTGATCGTTGCCGGTACTGCTTTGCCGCTGCAGGCGCCGCGCCCGGCGGCGGCTAAAACAGCGGCTCTACCGCCCCGTTGCACATGCCCAGGAAGTCCTTCTCCGAGGCTCCCTCGGAGATGCTCGAGCCGATGATGGCCCCCGACTGCACGTTGATCACCTTCAGATGCAGGTAGAAGGTGTCGGCCAGTAAACTCAGGTTACCAATCGCGATCGCGTCGGCCCCCGAGAGCTTCCCGATCTCCACAGCCGTCTCCTCGTCCACCAATGCCGAGGTCTGGTACTTGTACTCCTCCATGATCTTCTCGAGGTTCTGACGGTCGACCACCGTCACGTTGCCGTAGTTGACGAAGGCGTTCTCCAAGAACGAGACGAGGAGATCGGTCTGCCCCTCCGCCATCTTCTCGGTCATGTCCCGCACGCCCAATACGGCAAGGCTGCTTCCCCAGGAGCTCACCGCCTTGACCCTCGTCTGCTTTTTCGGTGCCGAGGCTCCCGTCGGACCTCTTCCCTCTGAGCTGCGCCCGGCCGATCCACCGGAGGCCGAGGCTGCACCGGCAGCAGTCCGTCGCTCGCTGCTGAGGGAGGCGATTCGTCGCTCGGCCGAGACCTCGCCCAGGGGGATGTAACCGGTGTCCTTCGCCTGCACCAGCTCGTCGCGTGAGACCTCGCCGTTGCCGTCGAAGTCCAGCTCGTTCTCCAGCGGGGTGCTCACCTCGCGCGGATCGGATAGCGTGCCGATCATCTCGTCCCTCTCGGCCATCGAGAGCATGCCGTCGCCGTCGCGGTCGGCAGCCTCTTCGAGGGCGGAACGGACACGCAAGCTGTTCGCCTGCTGATCCGGCATCCGTATCCAGGCGAGAAACATTGCTTGAAACATCTTGTCGCGTACCAGATCGGGCTCCCATTCATCTACAGTACCGTTGCCGTCGCTGTCTATCCAGCGCTGCTCCGTCGCGTCGGGATCCTCTCCCTGCCAGAACTCCTCCTCAAAGCTCGTGATGAAGCGGCGCGCCTGCTCGAGCTCCTCACCGCTCAGGGCGGCGCTTCCGTCGGTGTCGAATCGATAGGAGACTTCCTCCTCACGGTGCCAATCCCACACACGAACCTCTTCTTCCACCGCCGTACGCAGGAGGAACTCGACGGCGAAGTCGAGGGCCCACTCCTTTTCCACCTCTTTGAGCTCGGCATCCCTGTTGCGGTCGAAGAACCGTTCGACCGGCGTCCATGTGGGCATTCCGTACCTGGGTACCACAGATTCGAAGAGCACGAAACCGACCTCGTTTATCTCCTGCCGGTCGAGCTCCCCGTTTCTGTCTGCATCCGCCCAGCGGTAAATATCCTCGACAAAAGCGGGCATGTACTTTTCGTAGAGCACAGGCGCCGGATTCACCGCCGCCGTACGCAGAACGATGTCCTGATACACCTCCAGCTCGAAGGGGCTGAGCATGTCGTCTTCGTTGAAGTCGATGAGCCGCTGATTCTCGTTTTCTACCGGGCCCGGGGACGCAGCCCACTCCTCCCGAAAGGCTGCACCGTTGACCCAGTTCGCCTGGTGCAGACCGATCCGCTCCTCGTCAGCGGGAGGCAGTCTGTGCCTGGCGAGCTCCTCGTCGAAGAGATCTATCCGCCGCAGCCGATTACGCACGAGGACAGTCCTGGCGATCTCATTCTCCAGCTCGTCCAGATAGCCGTCGTCGTTCCAGCTGAAAAACTCGTCGAGGAAGTTCTCCTCATCGTGGGGCTCCCCCATTACTCGCCGGACCGCCTCTAAGAGATGCAGCTGCTCCTCCGGCTGCAGAAAACCGTCGCCGTTACCCTCATCGTCTGCCCAGGCCGTCAGCTCTCCGATTCTCGGCCCGTCCCCGTTGTGTCCCTCGAAAAAGCGATGATAGAGAAACGTCTCTTTTACCTTTAGTTCGCCGTTCTTCTCTTCGAATCTGACGAGCTCCCACTGGTCCTCTCTGCTCCTGTCGAAGTTCATCTGCGGAGTATCGGTGACCTCGTCGTACCGGTATTCGGCGGAGGGATACTGATATTCCGAGAGGAAATCGCCGTATTCATCGAAGATACGTGTCATGAACTCGCGTATCTCATCCTTGCCCCTTCTGACGTCGAGCACTCCGTTCGCCCGGCAGTCGATGCTGAGCGCATCCTCGCTGTAGAGGCTCATGAATTTCTCGATATCCTGGCTGTTCACCGCCTCCATCCACTCTTCGAGCACGGCCCGCGCCCGCTCCTCCATAGCCGCAGACTCTTCTGCTGAGGGCTCTTCCGAGACGTCCTGCGCCGAAGGCGCACCGGCACAGCCTCCCAGGCTCAGCACAGAGACAGCCGTGAGAACCACGAACACGAGATTGGGGAGACCACACAGGTTTCGTTTCATACATGAACTCCTGATTAATAGAGTTTTTCTATGGAAGCACACACATTGCGGGTAATAGTATTATACACCCTGCCCGTTCAGCCG
>CAYFVU010000038.1:6063-29245 GCA_964346645.1 uncultured Spirochaetaceae bacterium
TATGGAAGCACACACATTGCGGGTAATAGTATTATACACCCTGCCCGTTCAGCCGAGCAAACACTTTTGAGCCTCGACAGCTAATCCCGGGCGGCGCCACCTAATCCCGGGCGGTGCCCCCGGCGTCCTCCTCTAAGATCTTCAGGAGCGGCACCAGCTTCTCGAGGTGGCTGCCGCGCCAGTAGATCTTGCCGCAGCTCGAGCAGATCTTGTACTCTTCGCACCACCTGCGCACTCCGGGCGGGATCTCGCCCTTGCGGCGTTCCCACTCCTCCCCCTCGGGAGACAGGGGGCGGAGCTCGCCGTTGCAGGCGACGCAGCGGCTGTAGGTGCGAATGGATGAGTAGAGGTCGAGTCGGCCTATCACCTCTCGGACCTGCTCGAAGGGATCGGTGGCCCTCACGTAGAGTCCGCGCTCGACGATCTTCCTCATAAGGAGCTGCCGGTCGCGTGAGAGCAGGATGAGCCCCTCGGAGGCGCATCGTTCGGCGAGGTAGCGGTCGTCGGCATCGGTTTGGTATTCGGTAAAGAATCCGAGAAAACGGAGACGCCTCGCAAGGGTCCCGAGGTGCACGTCGGCGATGAACCTCGACTCGCGCAGCGGCTCCGGACGAAGCTTGTTCACGCTGCGGATGTCGAATCGCTCGAAGACAGGATAGACCGAGATCATATCCCCCTCTCTCACCTGGTAGGAGAAGTCGACCGGCTCGCCGTGCACGAGAACGAGGTCTACCTCCACATGGGGAACGCCGAAGGACTCGATGAGATCCTTCACCGTCTGCCCAGGGGCCGCATCGTAGTCGAGTACACGCTTTTTCTGTTTCTGTGTGAGAAAGAAGTTCAGCTCTTGGTAGAAGCGGATATGGACGCGCATGTGCGATCCCTCCACCCGAGGCCTGATCGGGCCGGCCCCGGCCCTGACTTAGCCGGGGGACCTTTACAGCCAGACTCCCTGCCCGGCTCGGGCCCTCAGTCCCCTCGGGGAATCTGCCGCACCTCGAAGGTACGCAGCCTGTTGAGCGCCGCGGCGAGCTCGAGGCGGCGAAAACGAACGAGGTCTCCCGGCTTCTTCGCACCGACCGAGTCGAGTCCCTCTTCGTCGATCCTCGCCATCACCTCGTCGAGCAGCTCCCTGAGACTGCGATTGCCGTTCATCAGCTTCTTCGCGCTCACCATCGCCTCGGCAATGGCCCGGGCCTGTCCGGTGTGGATCAGCTGCTCGATCGCCGAGAGGTCGATGCGGTGGGTGCCGAACTCGATGATCCTCGGCCCGCGCACGGTGATCTTCACATCCCGCTTCCCCTTGCTCGGATCGATGCCGGAGGATTGCGGCGCCCGTTCGATTATGGCCCCGAAGGTATCGCCGCCTTCCCGGGCCCGCTCGGTGCGGTACTTCTCGGCAATGACCTTCGCCTCCTCCGTCACGTCCTCGGGCACATAGGCGTTCATCGATATGACGGTGTCCGCCACGTCGAAGTAGTCGCCCGAGCCGCCGATGACCAGCACGGTGGAGACCCCGCGGTCGGCGTGGAGCTGCCTCACCTTGTCGATGAAGGGGGTAATAGGCTCGCGATCCTTGGCCACGAGCTCCTGCATCCGGTGGTCCCGGATCATGAAGTTTGTTGCCGAGGTGTCCTCGTCGATCAGCAGGGTCGTCGAGCCCGCCTCGATCGCCTCTATGATATTGGCCGCCTGGCTGGTGCTCCCGCTCGCGTTCTCCGAGCTGAAGGAGTCGGTGGCCCGTCCGTAGGGGAGATTGGCGATAAAGGGGGTTATGGCGGTCTTCTCGATTCTGCGGCCGTCCTCGGCACGGATCTTGTAGGCCTCCGGATCGGTGACCACGAACTCCCGCCCGTCGTCCGGGATGTGGTCGTAGACACCCTGCTCCACGGCGTTGAGAAGAGTCGACTTGCCGTGATATCCGCCGCCGACGATGAGGGTGATACCCTTCGGGATTCCCATGCCGGTAATCGGTCCGCGGTTCGGCAGCTCGATCTCCATGCGGAGGCTCTCCGGCGAGGTGAACGGTACCGCCTCCTTTCTGTTCATCGGACGGTCGTCCACGCCGCTGTGGCGGGGCAGAATGGACTCTTCCGCGACGAAGGAGACGAGCCCTCGCTCGTCGAGGGCATTTCTCAGGACATCGGCGTCCTCGGCGGTTTCCACGTGGCGGTAGATCTGCTCCTTCTTCAGATTCGCGTAGGTGAGGGATCCTTCGACTATGAAGGGCAGCTGCCTGATGAACATCTCCTCGGCGATGCGTCCCGCGATCTTTCGTCCGAAGGCGGGAAGCCCCATGATAAAGCGCGCCTCCACGTAGTCGGAGGTGACGAGGCAGCTCGTACGTTCGACGAGCTCTTGACCGGGCATGTCGATGTCGATGACACCGCTCTTTCCGCTGCCGCCCTTCTTCTCGGATCGGCGGCAGGTCTCGCCGAAGCGGCGGGTCAGGAAGTCGCGCAGGGCGACCTCCCTGCTCTTGGTCGAGTAGGTGTCTTTCGGAAAACCGGCCACCTTCATCGGCACCCGTGCACGCATTCTAGAGGGTGCGGCAAAGGGGTCTCCCTGCACGTAGTCGACGAATAGGGTAAAGTGTTCGAACTCCCACTTGCCCGAGCAGTCCTTATAGGCCTTGTATCCCTTTCCGTCGATTCTCCTCAGGAGATTCGCGAGGTCTTCGGCCGTCTGCATATCTCTATAGCCCTCTCTCTTTCCGTATCTTCTCGTAGGCGTCTTGGATCTCACGGAACTTCTCCGCGGCAAACTGTGAAAACTCCTCGGGAAGTCCCTTCGAGGCAATCTTGTCGGGATGGTACTCGCTCACCAGTTTGCGATAGGCCTTCTTTATCTCGTTGTCGCCGGCATTCGAGCTCACGCCGAGGACCGCATAGTACTTTTCCAGGTCGGAGACGTAGCGGTTGCGGATCGTCTCCATCCGCTGCGCGGAGAAGCGGAATATCTCGCCGGCGCGGTCGATGAGGCGCTGCTCGCCCTCGGTAACCACGTTGTCAACCGCGGCCACCCGGTAGAGGATGTCTATGAGGATCTCGAGTATCTGCGGCTGACGTTGGAACTCGCCGTAGAACTGATAGGCGAGATCGTCGAAGTTCTCGCCTGAACGCACCGCGGTATGGAATATCCGCTCGGCGGTCTTGCGGCTGTCGGGATCGAGCCGGAGGTCGTGGTCCATAAACTCCTCGACCTTCTGCACCTCCTCTCTGGAGACCTCGCCGTCGGCCTGCGCCACCTTTGCCAGCATGGAAAAGGCGCCGACGAAGAAGGTCACCTGCGCACGCTGCTGCGCCGAGATGTTTGCCCCGTACGGGGCGCCGTAGCCCCTGTTGCGGGTAAAGGGATCGGCCCCGCCCGAGCTACCGCCGTCGAAGGGCGATTCGGGTCGTCCGAGCTCCTCGGTCTTGTCTATGGTATGGCCGAATGCCGCCCCGGCGATCGCACCGAACGGTCCTCCGAGCACGAAGCCGAGCGTTCCGCCGATGAGTTTTCCGATCCAACCCATACGCTACATCTTCTCGATAAGCATGGAACACTTCCCGGAAGGTATGGGAAGGGTCTTCTTCTTGTTTTCCTCGAGAATGTTGATGGTGAAGTAGTAGAGTTTTTCGGACTCCAACCGTACCTCCCATCCCCTGTTGCTCCTGTTGGTAAGTATGGAGATTATGTTCCGCTTGAGCGAGAGGTTCTCTATCCCCATGATCTCCAAATTGGGCATGATCCAGTCCACCGTCTTACGGGGGAGGCTGATGAAGAGCCCGAGCACGTTCTCGATCATGAGGGTAATGGTAGAGAGCCCCACGTAGGCGAGATAGAGCGGCTCGGGAAAATCTTCGTTCTCCGCCCAACGGGCCGGCCCCTCCTTCGTGGGCAGGTACGCCTCCCAGACGTTCCCATCTTCGCGCCCCTCCGGATGGAGGGTGTCGAGCACGTAGTAGAGATGGCGAATGGCGGCCTCCCGGGCGAGCTCGTAGCGGGCGTACTTCTCCAATCCCTTGATGATCATGAAGTTGAAGGCCGGATACACCGAGCCGCGGCAACCCGCGCCGTTCTCGTCGTAGGCGGGCTCGTCCGCCGCGAGTGTGGGGAAGGGGTGCTCCACGCCGAAGGTTTCGGGATCTTTCAGCTGGTTTATCAGGCTCGAGGCCTTCGCCTCGTTGGGGATCTCGGCGAGGAGAGTCCAGAACGCCGCTATCGTCTTTACCTTCACCTGCTCCTGATCCTCGTTCAGGTCGTAGTAGAAGCCGGACACCTCGTCCCACATCATCGAGTTTATTCTCGTCTTAAGGGAGAAGAAGTGGCGCTTGTAGGTAAAGCTCATCTCCTTGTCGTTGAGGATGTCGCCGAGGGCGGACATGTAGAGGGCGTTGATGGCCTGCTGCGTGTTGAAGTCTACGGGATAATAAGCACCTTCCCTCGGTGAGTTGTCCATTCTCGTCGCCTCTAACGGGACCGCATAGAGCCCGTTGGACTTCTTGAAGGTCTCCTCGAGCCAGGTGAAATAGCGCTGCAGCACGGGTACGATTTCTTTTAGCCGCTTCTTGTTGCCGCCCTTGTGGAAGAGATTGTATTCCGCGAAGGCGAAAAGAGGAGGCTCTACCCCTTCGGGATTGTCGTCGGTAAAGATCGGCGCTCCGTCTTCTACTCTGTAGGAACCCCGTATGGCTCCGGACTCCTCCTGCTTGTTGTAGAAGTTGTCCAAATTGGGGGCTCCGGGGAAGATTTTGTTGCTATATGCGAGAAAGAACGTTGAGAGGCAGGCTTCGAACTGATGCACCACTCCGCTGCCCTGATGCAGCAAAAATGCGGAAGAGAGTCCGTTCGTACTCTGCTGTTTGTTCTTATACCAGGCATCCTGCACCCATGCCCAGGTCTGTTCGTACAGATCTACGAAGTCCTGATCGTAGAAGTGGACGGCAGGGAAGCCTTTTTTTACCATGAGAGAACCTTGCATATAAAACCCTTACACTGCGCTACTGCGTAAATACCCCTATTAATAATAAAGTCTTTAGGCTACGAGTAGTTACATATAAAATACATAAAAATGGATATCTATTAGCTAGTACGGCTGAGTTTACAAGATACAACGTGTACCGCCGGAAGTCAAACCTTTTCCTCCTCCGACATTTCTGATATATCTATGTAGTTAGGGTAATATGTGGTTCAAACGAAAAGTCGCCATACTCTCCGTCGACGGGGGAGGAATCCGGGGATACATCCCCGCACTCATTCTTCAGGAGGTCGAGAAACGGCTCGCTCGTCGAGGGATAGAGAAACCCCTCGGCAGGTGCTTCGATCTCATCGCCGGCACTTCGACCGGCGCAATGATAGCCCTCGGCCTCACTGCGCCCAAGGAGCTTCCGAACACCGCATTCTCTCTCACCGAAGCCGCCTACACCGCCTCGGACCTTGCGGCGATGTACAGGGACCACGGCCTGGAGATATTTCCTCGCCGCATCTTCCGACAGTTCCAGACCATGCGCCACGCCTTTACGGAGAAGTACAGCGACGGCCGCTTCTACGAACTGCTCAAGCACTACTTCGGCGAACGAACCATCAACGACGCCCTCACGAACGTGCTTATCACCAGCTTCGACATCGACAACTATCAGCCGGTCATAATCAAGAAGACCAAATCCCGCCGCCGTGTAAACAAGCCTGCAAACTTCTACATGAGCGATGCCACCCGTGCATCCGCCGCCGCACCCACCTACTTCGAGCCCATACGGATATCCAGCGTCGACAACTCGGAGCATTACTCCCTCATCGACGGCGCCGTCTTTGCCAACAATCCCGCCATGTGCGCCTTCATCGAAGCGCAAAAAGTCTTTCCGAGGGCAAAGGAATTCGTCATCCTCTCCATGGGAGCCGGTTACTCCAGCCCCCGTTGGAGCTACGATCAGATAAAGAGCTGGGGTGTGCTCGAGTGGATACAGCCGTCGAAGGGTGTGCCGATCGCGAACATCATGAATCGGGGTCAGGAACAGTGCGTAGATTATCAGCTCGCCCATCTGCCGACGGTGGAGTACCTCCGAATCAACCCGAGCATAGAGGGCTGTAATCCGGCCATAGACGACGCGGCGGAGGAGACCATGGCCTGTCTCAAACAGAGCGCCGAGAGGGGAATCGCCGAGTACGAGGCGACAATCAACCGCATAGTTTCTATACTTGGATAGAGAGATCAGAGATTAACGTGGTGGCGGCGAGAGAGCAGCAGAAGGAGAAGTACTACCCCGGATTCCTCGCGGGAATCGCCTTTGCCGTTGCGATAGGCACCATAGGCGGACTCATCGGGGTGACCTTTCGCCGACTCATCACCGTGCTCACCAAACTCTTCTTTACCGCCGGACCGCAGATCTTCTCCTTTCTCGGCCCCTTCGCGGTGGTTCCCATACCCGCCGTCGGCGGGCTGCTCGTCGGGCTCATTACCCATTTCTGGCTGCAGGAGATCCGCGGACACGGGGTGCCCGAGGTAATGTACTCCCTCACCAAGACGGGGGGAAGACTCAGTCCGAAGGTCGTGCTCGGGAAGCCGATTGCCGCCGCGATCTGCATGGGGAGCGGCGGTTCGGTAGGAAGAGTAGGGCCGATCGTCCATACCGGTGCTGCCCTCGGCTCGACCTTCGGACAGGTGTTCAAGCTGCCCACCCCCTGGATCCGCATTCTCGTGGCCGCCGGAGCAGCAACCGGCATCAGCTCCACCTTCAACACCCCTCTCGGCGGCGTCTTCTTCACCTTCGAGCTGCTGACCATCTCCTATTCCAGCTACGGTCTGCCCTTCATCGTCGTCTCTTCGGTGGTCGGAAGCCTCGTCAACTCCTTCTTCTACGGAAGCGGCCCCGCGCTGCAGCTTCCGCATGCATTTTCCATGGTGCACTTCGGCGAGCTCGCCATTTATCTACTTCTCGGCTGCGGCGCCGCCGTGGTCGGCTTCCTCTTCATCCGCAGCCTCCACTTCGCAGGAGATCTCTTCGAAGGGATGCGGCGGATTCCGGACTGGGTCCGACCGATTCTCGGCGGGCTCATCGTGGGGTTCATCGGCCTCTACTCCTATGATCTCTACGGGGCAGGTGACGGCAACGTCCCGTGGGAGAGCACGATGAGCATCCAGAACGCCCTCAACGGAGAGATCCCCTTCACCGCCCTCTTCATCCTCATCGGGCTGAAGATCATCGCCACCTCGAGCTCTATCGGCAGCGGAGGAAGCGGAGGCGTGTTTGCTCCCATCCTCTTTCTCGGGACCATGACCGGTCTCGCATTCGGCTACCTCGCCGCAGCGGTCTTTCCGAATGCCCACATGGGGGCCTATGTCATCGTGGGAGCCGCCGCCATGTTCGCCGGCGTCGCCCGTGCGCCGCTGACCGGCATCATCCTCATAGTGGAGCTCACACAGACCTACAGCCTCATCGCCCCCGTCATCATCGCCGCTTTCACCTCCTCGGAGGTGCTCAAGCTCCTGAGCCGGGAGACCATCTACACCGAGAAGCTCAAGAGAAAGGGGGTGGACATTCTCCGCCTTACGAGCTCCAAGCTCGCCACCGGGGTCTCGGTGGGCGACATCATGACGGAGGAGCCGATTACCGTCTCCGCGGAAGAGACCATCGGCGGGGTCCGTGAGAAGTTCCACCACACCCGACAACACGGTTTTCCCGTGCTCAACGGAGCAGGCAAGCTCCACGGCATCGTGACGCTCAGCGATATAGAGGGGTATTCGGAGAACAGCGACTCGGCGGAGTCGCGGAGGGCACGGGGGGTGAACGATTCCTCACCCATAACCGAAGTCTGCAGCACCAGCCTCATCACGGCATTTCCGGACGAAACCATCACAGAGGTGCTGCCCCGGATTTTCGATTACCAGCTCGGTCAGGTCCTGATCGTGGACCCGGAGGATCCGAAGCGCCTGTTGGGGATCCTCCTCGACCGCAACTTGATCAAGGCATGGAAGCTCGCCTACCGTCACGGCGAGCGCTCGCTCCTCTCGACATACCACTTACGCGAGAGGGAGGAAGAGAGTGACGAATAGCATGGCGGATAGTTAGAGATACTCCTCTCGTATCTCCCAAATGCGGTCGGCTATGTCGAAGTAGACATCGACGAGACCGGGATCGAAGGCGGCGCCCCGTTCCTCTCTAAAGAGCTTCTCTATCTTCTCCCTCGGCCACGCTTCCTTGTAGACCCTGTCGCAGCTGAGCGCATCGAAGACATCGGCAACCGAGGTGATTCGGCCGAAGATGTGGATATCCGCACCGGCGAGCCCGTTCGGATAGCCCTTGCCGTCCCAGCGCTCGTGGTGCTGGAGGGCCACCTGAGCCGCCGCCTTCAAGAGCTCCCGTTCGGAATGGCGGAGCATGTCGTACCCGAGCTGTGTGTGGGTGTTCATGACCTGCCGTTCCTCGTCGGTCAGCGGCCCCTCTTTGAGGAGCACCGAATCGGGGATAGCGATCTTCCCTATGTCGTGCATCGGCGAGGCGTTGCGCAGCAGCTCTACCTGATGATCTTCGAGCCCGTAGTATTGAGCGAGCTCCCTGGAGATCTCCGCTACCCGTTTAACGTGGTTGCCGGTCTCCTTGGAGCGCATCTCCCCAGTCTCTGCGAGGGTGAAGATGATCTCCTTCTGCGTCTTCTGGATCTCCTCCTGCAGCATGACCGACTCGAGCTGACGGCCGGTGTATGAGGCGGCGAGCATCAGATGCTCGAGATCGTTGTTGCTGAACTCACCCGCCTCGGTCATCTTGTTGATGGCCTGGTAGACCCCGATGATCTCGCCCTCCGAATTGTAGATGGGGAGGGCGAGTATGTTTCTGGTGTGATACCCGGTCTTTCTGTCGACATCGCTGTCGAAGCGATCGTCGTTGTAGGCGTCGTTGATGATCATCGCCTCGCCTCTCGAGGCAACGAGACCGGCAATACCCTGGTTGATGTGTATCACGATTCGGTCTACGCCGTGCGCCACCTTGGACCAGAGCTTTCGCCCTTTGTAATCGACGAGCCACACGGTACAACGGTCGGCGGTAACCAGGTCGCGGCCCAGGTCGGCGAGCATGATGAGGAGTTTGTCGACATCACGCTCGTTCGCGATTTTATTTATGTAGCCGAATATCGTCCGCAAGAGCTCCTGCGACGAAGGTTCGACCTTTACGGTTATATCATTCCTCATACACAAACAATATAAAATGCATCGGAGCAAATTTCCAGCTCTTTACTAAGGAATTCAAAAAGAAATCTCGAATAGCTTAATTCCCTCGTTTACGAAGAACTCCTTGAGCTCTCCGATGACCTTTCTTATCTGCGCCGCCTCTTCATCCTCGCAGTAGACGATCAGAATGAAGTTCTCCTCGGGCCAGATATGGTCCCCCATACGGGGACCGGACTTGCCGACCCCCATTACTTCGGGAATCTTCGTGTAGTGGGAGGCGATGCCCGCCTTCTCGAGGGCCTCGAACATGTCCTCCTCTATCGATCTGTTCGCTATTATCTCTATCCGTTTCATCACACGCTCCCCTCAGGCTGCTGTTTTGCCTGCTTCTGCTTTGCCTGCGCTTTGGCCTCGAGCTTTGTACGGCGCTCCTCCTCGATGCGGCCTCTCCTCTCGCGGCGTTTCCGTTTCTTCTCCTCCCTGCGGCGTTGCTGCTTCTCGGACATTCCGTTGAAGATCGCATAGATGACCGGTATAAGGAAGAGCGTGAGAAAGGCGCCTACCGTGAGTCCACCGACCACCGACTTGCCGATCGGCGAGACGAGCTCGCTGCCCTGTCCTCCGAAGAAGCTCATCGGAATGAGGGCGAGGATCGTGGTGAGGGTGGTCATGAGGATGGGACGAAGCCTGTTTCCGCCGGCCTCTATACAGGCCTCGCGGATGCCCCGGCCGCGCTTTCGCAGCAGGTTTGTGTAGTCGACCAGTACGATGCCGTTGTTCACAATTATTCCGGCGAGCATGACCAGACCGACCGCAGTCAGCAGACTGTAGTTCTCCCCCGTTATCGTGTAGAGCAGTATGACACCTATCAGCGAGAGCGGCACGGTAAAGAGGATGATGAACGGGTCGAGGAAGGACTCGAACTGACTCGCCATGACCCCGAAGACCAGAAAGACGGAGACCAGCAGGATGTAGATGAACCTGGTGCCGTACTTCTGCAGGTCCCTGTACTCGCCCGAGAACTCGATCACCACGTCCTCCTCGGCGGGAATCTCCTCGCGGATGACCTTCCGCACGGCGAGCTCCACCTCGTTCAGCGGCACCCCCGGAGCGGTACCGGCGGTCACGTGGACCACCCGGCTCTGGTTCTCCCTGTTGATGTTGATGGGACCGGTCGTTTTCTCGTAGTGGGCGAAGCTGGCCAGCGGAATCCTCTTGCCCCTGTTGTTTACCACGAAGATCTTGTTCAGATCAGGCACCTCGTTTCTGTCCTCCTCGTGCAGCACGGTGAGGATGTTGTATTCCGACCCGCCGCTCCGGTACTTTCCCGAGGTAATGCCGTCGATATTCGCCTGGATTTCCTTGCCCACCGTGTTGATATCGAGGCCGAGAGCGTAGAGCTTGTCCCTGTCGATGTAGATCTCGATCTGCGGCAGCCCGTCCTTCAGGTCTACGGTGGGCTCGGTGGCGTTCGGTACCCTCTCGTCGATCAGCTTTCGTATCTGCTCGGCTATCTCCTTGCCCTTGTCCAGGTCGGAGGTCTTCACCAACACATCGATGGGAGAGCCTCCGCCGAAACCGCCGCCCTGCTGTCCGCCGAAGCTGAAGGTGGCGCCGGGGAATGTGTTGAAGTGTCCCCTCAAACGCTGTTTCAGATCCTCGGCCTTTACATCCCGCTGCTCGAGCGGCGGAAGCTCTATGCGGATGTTCCCCTTGTGGGTCTGACTGGCGCCGAGAAAGGCAAACATGCTCCTCTCGCCGACCTGCTTTATCAGCGTCTCGTAGTTCGACAGCTCGGTCTTTATTACCATCTCCATTTGGTTCAGCACATCCTCGGTGATTTCGAGGCGCGTGCCGATCGGCATCGTCAGGTTGACCTGTACCGAATCCTCCTCGACCTGGGGGAGGAACTCGAATCCGGCATCCTTGACTGTATAGGCGCTTGCGCCCATGAGCACGACGATGATGAGGATGGTGATGAGCTTGTGGTTCATGGCCTTCGTGAGCATCCGCTTGTAGCCGTTCTCGAGCCTCGTGAAGAAGCCGGCAACCACGTCGTCGAAGAGTCGAGCGAGCCCCCTCAGCGGACGCTGCCTTCGGCTGGAGATCGGGAGATAGTGGCTCGCGAGCACCGGAATCAGCAGCATGGCCACCGCCAGCGAACTGGCAAGGGCGATCACGACGGTGAACGAGAGACTCGCGAGGAGCTCTCCGGTTACATCGAGCTGATTCTTGAAGAGGGCCACCGGCGCGAATACGAAGACCGTGGTCAGGGTAGAGGCGACGATCGCGTTGATCATCTCCTGCGTGCCGAGAATAGCCGACGCGGTGAGCTTTGCCCCCTTCTCGCGATAGCGATAGATGTTCTCGAGTATGACGATGGAGTTGTCCACCAGCATACCTACACCGAGAGCAAGCCCCGCGAGCGTCATGATGTTGAGAGTGAGCCCGGCGAAGTACATGCACAAAAGAGTCACGACCAGGCTAATCGGTATCGTCAGACCGATGATAAAGGTGCTCTTGATGCTCCGCAGGAATATCAGCAGCACGATAACGGCAAAGATCGCGCCGAGAATCGCGCTCGATGAGACCTGCGAGAGGGAGGTCTTGATGATGTCGGTGGTGTTGAAGATCTCCTTCACCTCGATTCCCTGCGGCACCTCGTTGTTGATCTTCTTCAACCGCTCCCGCACGTTCTCGGTTACCTGCACCGAGTTGGTCCCGCTCTGCTTCTGCACCACCAGCTGCACGCCGGGCTCCCCGTTGATGTAGACGAGGCTTTCCGGATCGCGATAGCCCTCGTAGACTTCGGCGATGTGCCGCAGCCGTACCGTCTTGACAGTAGAGACCTCGCCGGTCGCTCCCGGCCGGCCACCCTTGTAGCTGACGGCGGTGTTCTTTATCTCCTCGAGAGAGTCGTATCGGCCACTGGTCAGCACAAGGTAGTTCTTCGGTCCCTCGGTAATGCTGCCTGCGGAGATCTGCACATTCTGCCCCCGCAGCATTCCTGCGACTTGGGTGAGGGTGAGATCGTAGGCTTCGAGCCTGTTCTGGCTGATCTCGACTCGCACCACCTGCTCGCGTCCGCCGCTGACACCGGCCATTGCCACGCCCTCGACCTGTTCGACTCTCGACTGAACGGTGTCCTCGGCGATCTGCCGCAGCTCCTCGGGAGTGCGGTTGCCCGACACCGAGAGCCCCATAATGGGAATCATCGCCGGATCGAACTTGAAGATCATCGGACTCTCCGCCTCTTCGGGCAGCATATCCTTCACGAACTCGAGGTTGTCTCGGACGCTGTTCGCCGCCTCGGACATGTCGGTCCCGAAGCTGAACTCCAGGGTGACCATGCTGTTGCCCTTTGCCGAGGTGGAGGTGATCGTTTCCACGTTGCTCACGTTGCTAAGCGTACCCTCGAGCGGACGCGTCACCGCCTTCTCCACCTCCTCGGGACCCGCACCCGGATAGTTGGTGTTCACCAAAAGAATCGGGGGATCGATCTCAGGGTAGAGGTCGATGGCCAGGTCGGAGGCGGAGTATATGCCGAGCCCGAGGATGAGGATAAAGATGATGAATATCGTCGTCGGTCTTCGTACAACCGTTTTTGTTACACTCATGTCGCTAACCCCGTTATTCCAGCACGTCTTCGCTCGAGAGCGGCTCGACTCTCGAGACCACCTTCACCTGGGAGCCCTCTTCGAGGAGGGTTTGCCCGCGGTAGACCACCTGCTCTCCGACCTCAAGCCCCTTGAGGATCTCCACCTTCCGGTCGATCTCTATACCGGTGCTCACATTGCGCTTGGAGACCGTCTTTCGGCCCTCTTGACTTTGCCCCTCCTGGGATTCTTCGGCGGCCGCATCCTCTACAACGAAGACGTAATCCTCGCCGAAACGCTCCACTACACAGTCAACCGGCAGCTTGACGACATTCTCCTTCTCCTTCGTGACGATCTTTGCCTCCACGAACATACCTGACTTGAGCCCCTCGCTGCCGTCGGTGAAGTTGATCTTCACCTCCATCATTCTCGACTGCGGGTCCACCACGGGGCTCACCTCGGCAATGCGCCCGTTATAGACCCTTTCTGGATACGCATCCGAGCTGATAACTGCCCGCAATCCGACCTCTATGTCGCTGATGAAACGCTCCGCCACGTCGGTGCGGATCTGCAGCTCATCCATCTTGCTTATCTGCGCTACCGACATCTGCTGGCTCACTGTGCTCCCCTCCTGCACCGGCAGGTTCGTCACCGTACCGCTTATAGGCGACTTCACTGGACTCGACTCGAACTGCATTCCCGGCTTCGAGGGATCCACCTCGGCAATCACCTGATCCTTCCGGACTCTGTCGCCGAGATCTATGTAGATTTTAGAAAGCTTGCCCGCGGCATCCGGAAAGGCCTGGACCGTGGTTTTGGAGACCACATCTCCGTTTACCTCTATGTAGTCCTTGAGCTGACCGAGCACCGCTTCGGTGATGCTCACCGCAAAGATGGACTCCTCCTGCTGCTGCGAAGCCTGACCATTGCCGGAGCGTCCACCGCTGTCCTGCGCCTGCTTACCGGACTCTTCGGAGGCCTGCCCCTCTGAGCTTCCGCCGCCGAATCTATCGCACGACACCGTCATCCCGGTCGCGAGCAGCAGCGCCAGCAGCGCAGCCAGCGCCGCCGGTATTCGCGCTTTCCTTCTCGACATTTCCATTCCTTTACTTTCCTTTGTACTTTTCTGTACTTCGGTCATTACGTTCTCCTCGTTCTCTATCCGCTCTTTCGGGCTACTCCGACACCTTCGCCGCCTTTTCTACCTCGGCGTTTATCGCGTACTCCAGGTCGAGTATGGCGGCTATGTAGTTGTATTTCTCCTTCAGCACCTCGAGCCTCGCCTTCTGCAGTTCGTCCTGCGCATCCTTTACCTCCAACAGCTCCTTGCTTCCCACATTGTAGGCCTCCTCGGCCATCTCGTAGGCACGCCGCGCGCGCTCCACGTTGAGCTGCAGGGTCTCTATCGTGTCCCGCGACTTCTCGATCTGATCCACCGTGTTGCTTATCTCCATCTTCGCACCGCGGATCGCCTGCCGAAGATTCACCTGCATCTGATCTATGCTGTCCTCCATCTCCCGCAGACCGATCTGGGTCTTGGAAAACGGGAGCAGCCCGTCGAGTGACATGGCCACCGTCAGACGGAACATGCCGCTCTGCTGCTTCCAGTCGCTGTCTATGTCTTCGAACCAGGCATCCTCCCAGGGATCACCCTGAAAGGTGGGATCGTAATTGAGCCCCAGCGAGAGAGTGGGAGTGAAGGAGCGCAGCTTGTTCGCCGCGTACTGATCCTCGAGGGTCTGCATGTTCGCGATGAGCGAACGTATGTCGTAGCGGTCGGTCAGATACTCGTCGATGAGCTCGCCGGAGTCGAGCTTTACCGACTCCGCTTCGATGCTGCCTTCGAGCTCCACTTCCCGGTCGAGATCGATTCCGAGATTCATCTTGAAGCCCTGGAGTGCCTGCCGGTAGCCGAGGTCCATAGACTTGAGCGCCGGCTTCAGATTCTCGTAGGCTACCTGCGCATTCAGCACCGTGAGCTCCGGGGCCAAACCGTTCTCGTAGTTGATCTGTGCCTGCTCGTAGCGATCCTCCGCGGTGTTGATCTGCTCGACCTGGAGCTTGCGCTGCTCCTGCATCAGCAGGAGGTTGTAGAAGCTCTTGCGCACATCCTTCTCGAGCTTCGCCTCCGCCTGCCGGTAGGAGATCTCCTCGGCCCGCCACGCCTTTCGGGTCGACTGAATGGCCTTGCCGAGGGCCACGTTCAGCGAGAGCGAGAAATCCAGTCCCGTGGAGAGCCCCCAGCGGGGTTGCTTCTGTTCTTCGTATACGAGGGGTTCCAGTGTTCCCGCCGGCGCAACAGGCCCGGCGTGTACCGCGCCTATGGGAAAGGCCTGCTCCTGCCTCTCGTTCATCCGCGTCATGGTGCCGGAGACCTGCGTCTTCGGAATGAACTCGTTCCAGGCATAGTCGGCCTGGCGCTCCTTTATTCGCACGTCAATCGCACGGCTCTTGAGATTGAGATTTTGCTGCACCGCCACTTCGACTGCCTCGTCGACGGTGAGCTCGAGCACCTCGCTCCCCTCCGTGCCGGACTCTGCGGATCTATTCTCCTGTGAATTTCCACCTGCAAACTCCTGCAGCTCTATCGGGGTAGAAGGGGCCTCAGGCAGGCTCTCCTCCTTCTGTCCTCCTGCGCTCACCGAAGTCAACGGTATCAACGCTGCGATAATGACAAGCCACAACTTTTTCATGTCACTCTCCTTCTGCTCCATACACAAAAATATTGAATATAACTCGAAACCGAATGCGCATCTCCTCTGTCGAGAGACCGCTCCAATACCCTTTGTTTATCTCGTTTATGATCATGAAGTGCAGGAACCTTATCAGTTCCATCTCGTTCATGCCTCGATCGTGGATCTTCTCCTCCGAAAAAGCCGTTCGTATGAACTCGAGGTACCTCTCCATACCGAGCTTGGCATGATTCGGCGGTTTGAAGTTGATGCGCTGCACCCGGAACCAGTTCATTACCGCGAGGAAGTCGGGACGCAGATTCATGTAGCCGCCGAAGACTCTGAAGTAGGCGTAGAGCTTCTCCTCCGTATGCTCGAATGAAGCCGAACTTCTGAGGTAGAGCTCCCCTACGTGGTGACGCTCCCTGTCGATCATCTTCCAGAGCATGTCGTTGCGATTCTCGAAGTAGAAGTAGAGGCTGCTCTTCGTCATGCCGGCTCGCTTGGCTATATTATCCAGTGAGGCGTTCCAAAGACCGTACTCCGCCACTACCTCTGCAATTGCCGAGAAGATGTGGTCGGGCTCGAGTAGATCCTCCCGGCCTATGCTGCATGCCTGCTCGACCTTATCGTAGTCCGGTTTGTAAAAACGCTCCCTGTTGCCGAAGCCCTCGAGCACGATGTACCGGTTCATCTCCAGGAGCTCCTTCGTTTCGAGGCTCGTCTTTCCGGTTCCGCACATCGCCATATGGGAGAGAAGAAAACCGCCGACGGTGACGATATAATTACGTACCGTTTCGACGCTCTCCTCGTTCCACCCGAGCTGGTCGCGCAGAAGCGATTCGGGAAAGAGCTCCCGGTATTTCTGCTCAATGTGGTCCGAGCCCCCCCCACCGGGCTGAGCTCGCGGGATATACATTATCATTGCATAGGCGAAATACGCTGGATTCTCGATAAAAAAGCGGATAACGACCTCATTGTATGCGTCGAACGCATCCTCGAACCTCCCGCTTCCATCGCTACGGTACGCACGATCGCATATATCGTCGAATAGGGAGAGGAAATAACTGTTCATTGCGGACAAGAGGGCTTCCTTGTTAGAGAAGTAGCGGTAGATGGCCGGCTTGGTCATGCCCAGCGCCTTTGCCACCGACTCCAAGCTGGTGTGCACGAAGTGCTCCTCGCTCCAGGTAGAGAATGCTTGCTCGATTATTTGCCGCTTTCGCGTCTCGTGTTTTCCTAGACCCATTTTGTTACCGTCCGTTCGGTAACAAAATAACCACTTCTTCCGAGTTTTTCAAGTACCCGAGGAGACTTTTTAGTGGGTCAAATCTTGCATCGGCAGTAGAATCCCTCGCCCATCGAGGAGAAAAACAGAATATGTGTGGCTCTATCAGTAGGAAGATTCACCCATAAAATGTAGTAATGAGAGCTGCCTCAGAAACAAATGCAAGATTTGACCCACTAAAAAAACCTTTTGTTAATACCCCTCATACACTATACTACAAGGGCGGCGATAAGAGCCGCCGCTGTCGACAAATCAACACACTTACCTCAAGGAGTGCCTCATGGCAGATAATCCACTCAGCAATATCGAACCCGCAGATGTGTGGAGCTATTTCTATGCGATTTCCCAGATTCCCCGCTGCTCGACGCAGGAGGATAGGATCCGCACCTACCTTATCGACCAGGCGAAGAGCCGTGGGCTCGACTACGGAACCGACGAAATAGGCAACGTGATCATTCGCATACCTGCGAGCTCGAGATATGAGAGCCGGCCGACCGTCGTGATCCAGGGTCACATGGACATGGTCTGCGAAAAGAATAAGGGGACGGAGCACGACTTCGCATCCGACCCGCTGCACCTGCAGCGCGACGGAGACATCCTCTTCGCAGAGGGAACGACCCTCGGTGCCGACAACGGCATCGCGCTGGCGATGGGGCTCGCTCTCCTCGATACCGACACGCCCCACGGTCCGCTCGAGCTACTCTTTACCACGGACGAGGAGAGCGGCCTCACCGGCGCGCTCAATCTCGATCCCTCCCTCATCACCGGACGAATTCTTCTGAACCTCGACTCCGAGGAGGAGGGGGTGTTCTACATAGGCTGCGCAGGCGGCGTAACCACCATCGGCGACATTCCGGTGGAGTGGAGCTCCCCTGCCGAGCGTGCGGCGGCGGTTTCCGTATCCATCACCGGCCTGAGGGGAGGCCACTCGGGAGCCGACATTCACGAGGGCAGAGGAAACGCGGTGAAGCTCGGCTCACGTCTCCTGTGGCAGCTCCTCGAGGAGTATCCGATCCGCATCGCGCAGATAGAAGGAGGGGGCAAGCACAACGTCATCGCTCGCGAGTTCTTCGTAACCTTTACCCTACCGAAGAATCAGAAGGGACAGCTCATCGAAAAGGTCGAAGAGTTAGGTCGCACTTTTAAAGCCGAGTTCGGGGACATCGAGCCGAACATGAAGGTCGAGGTGAAGGAGGCGAATGCGGTGCCTGAGAAGGTGCTCTCACCGAAGACGACCTCCCGCAGCATCAACGCCCTCTACCTCATCCCCCACGGCGTCGACGAGATGAGTAGAGCCATAGAGGGGATGGTAGAAACCTCGACCAACCTCGCTTCCGTAACGCTGAGAGACTACGATGTCCACATGACGACGAGCCAACGCTCCTCCATGATCAGCAAGCGGGACGACATCTGTGCGAGGGTTACGGCGGCGATGCGAACGGCAGGTGCCAAGGTGCAGTATAAGGCCGTATACCCGGCCTGGACGCCGAATCCCGACAATCCTCTCATAGAGATCTTCAGCTCCGCCTACCGAAAACTCAGCGGCCAGGATCCGACCGTCACTGCAATCCACGCCGGCCTCGAGAGCGGCGTCATAGGCGACAAATTCAGCGACATGCACATGATCAGCATGGGTCCGAATCTCCACGATGTCCACACGCCGGACGAACACATCAGTATCTCCTCCGTAGGACGGATCTGGAAGCTCCTGACTAAGGTTTTGCCCGAGCTGAACATCTGAGCTTGCATTGGCGATACGGGAAGTATAGTATGTATGGATACGGACGCATACGAAAAGGAGCGCCATATGATCCGTCTCCGAGACATCAACCTCAAGACAAAGATCCTCATCATCACCCTCACGGGCATCGTGCTTCTCTCGATACTCTTCTCAATCATCTTTGCCCGCTCCATCGGAAAGCAAGCCACGAGGGCTATCATCGAGAAGAGCCATGCAGTGGTCTTCACTGCCGAGGCGGTCCGCCAGAACATGGCATCGAAGCTCGAACTGGGGGTCATCCAGGACTTCGAGACCCTGATGAAGACGGGCGACAGAGACAAGATTCTCGAGGCGGTGCCGATCATCACCGCCATCAACGTCGCCCAGAAGAACGCTGAGAAGGCGAACTACGAGTTCCGGGTACCGAAGGAGTCACCACGCAATCCCGAGAACGAACCAACTCCCTTCGAGTCCGATATTCTCGCCGAGCTCAAGAAAAGCGGCGCAGAAGAGAAAATCGTCTACGAGGAGAATCGGATCCGCTACTTCCGGCCCATCAAGCTCACTGAGGAGTGCATGCTCTGCCACGGAGACCCGGCGGGAGCAGAAGACCCGGTGGGAGGAACAAAGGAGGGCTGGAAGGTCGGCGAGATACACGGCGCTTTCGAGATCATCAGCTCGCTCGAATCGGCCCAGGCCACACAGAGAAGTGCGACACTTAACATCTCGCTCATATCCCTCGGCATGCTCCTCCTCCTCGGCACCCTCATATGGATCAGCATAAAGGCGGTAACGAAGCCGCTGAACGAATACATCGCCAAATTCACGAGAGTCAGCGAAGGAGACCTCACGGTCGTCTCGGAGGTCGATAGCCGCGACGAGATAGGCAGGCTATCCGGCTACTTCAACTCCTTTGTCCAGAACCTCAACAGCATGATGGGCGGCATCCAGGGAGTAACCGAGGACACATCCCGCATCAGCGAAGACCTCGCCTCCAGCTCCACACAGACCGCAGCGGCTATAGAGGAGATGCGTGCGAACTCCCAGCAGATGAAGAGCAAGATACAAACCCTAGACAGCGAGGTACACAAGTCGAAGGAGGCGGCCGATAGCGTGAGCAGCCACCTCGACCATCTAAATCAGCAGATCGAAAGCCAGGCCTCTGCGATAAACGAGTCCTCCGCCTCCATCGAACAGATGTCGAGCAACATCCAGAGCATTGCCAGCGTGAGCGAGCAGAAGCTGAAGATGGCCGAGGAGCTCGAGCAGACCAGTGAGCAGGGCGGCGAGGACATGGAGAGCACCCGGACGCTCATGAAGAAGGTCGCCCAGTCGGCCGACGTGATGATGGACATGATCGAGGTCATCGACAGCATCGCCAGCAAGACCAATCTCCTGGCGATGAATGCGGCCATCGAAGCAGCACATGCAGGCGAGGCGGGAAAGGGTTTCGCCGTCGTCGCCGACGAGATCAGGGGCCTGGCCGAATCGAGCTCCAACTCCGCCAAGGAGATAGGAAAGTCCCTCAACGAAATCATAGAAAACATCAACACTGCGGAGCAGACCACCGAGAAGACGGGAAATGTATTCGATCAGATGCTCGAGATGGTGAGAGAGGTCGCCAAGAGCATGCACGAGATGCAGAACTCTACGAAGGAGCTCTCGGAGGGGAGCAATCAGATCGTGGAGGCCCTTAACTCCCTCGTAGAGATAACTCAGGACGTACAGGGCGCATCGGGAGATATGAGCACCCGTGTCGAGGCCATCACCGAGTCGATGGAAACCCTCAAGGACGTGTCGGCCGACTCTGCATCGGGAATGGAGGAGATGGCCCAGGGAATCCAGGAGGTGGCGATGGCCGCACAGAACGTCTCGGACGCCGGCGATCAGAACTCCGAGAGCGTGCAGCACCTCGAGGAGCTCGTCTCTAAATTCAAGCTCAGGGCCGATTACTACCGGAAGAGCCGGAGTGATCGGGATGCCCCCGACGATCAGGTGGAACGGGACGACCGGGAGAATCCTGAGAGCCCGGACGACCGGGAGCAATGACGCGGATGGTAACGGTACCCCAGGTGTAGGTCTGACAAGCGAGACGCACGGCTTCGGGGATCGGACCACGCTCGCTCAATCGGATCCTCTCGGCTTCCCCCATCGGACTGAGGTACCTCTCTCCCTCGAGAATCTTGATGCGGCAGGTGCCGCAGAGGGCCCTGCCGCCGCAGAGATGAGAAATACGCAGCCCTGCCCGCAGCAGCGAATTGAGGATGGACACGGCCGGCGAGGTTTCTATCTCCCTTCTCTCCTTTCCCTCCTTTCCCTCCACGATGATCTTCGCCATCTGTATTCAGCCTCCCCGCATCGGTTTCGGGGGAGTGTAGCACAGGCCGAAGATGTGGTACACTCGGGATGAGATGATACTAACGCAAAACTCACAATTTACTCATAAAAACAGAAAGGACCGCGGGAGATAGTAGGAAAGATATGAAGAAGGAACCCTACTACCACCTTTTGCAGAGGCTCTGCTCGAGAACAGGCAGCATCAACATAACCGACAAGGACAAAATCGTCGTATTGAGCGACCTCCACATGGGCAAGCGGAACTCGAGAGACGACTTTCTCCCGAACTCCTCGCTCTTTATCAAAGCGCTGACCGACTATTACCTCCCGGAAGGCTACACCCTCATCCTCAACGGCGATGTGGAGGAGCTCCATCGTTACTCGTTGAAAGAAATTCGCAGTAAGTGGGAGGATATCTACGCTGTGTTCGACCAGTTCGCATCGAAGGGGAGGCTCTACAAGATCTTCGGCAACCACGACTCCAAGCTCTTCACCCTGCCCACGGAACCGCTCCGCTACCCCCTCCACGAGGCGGTCAAGCTCGAGTACAAGGGGAGAAACATCTTCCTGTTCCACGGCCATCAACTCTCCTACTACTACCAGCGCTTCAACGACCTCATGGGACTGATCCTGCGCTATATCGCAAAACCGCTGCGAATCAAACACTATTCCGTTGCCCACAACAGCGAGAAAAAGTACACCATAGAGCGACGCATGTACGAGTTTGCAAAGGCAAACGGCATCGTTTCGATCATCGGGCACACCCACCGTCCGCTCTTCGAATCGATGTCAAAGGTGGACACCCTCAACTATCAGATAGAGACGCAGCTGCGAAAGCTGCAGAAGGCCAAGAAGAAGGTGAAGCCCGAGATCGAACAGAAGATTCGGGAGCTCAAGAAGGAGATAGACGAACAGGTCGTAAAGAAGGGCAAGGAGCTCTCCCTCAGCAGGGTCTACAGCGACCACACCATCGTTCCCTGTGTCTTCAACTCCGGATGCGTCATCGGCAAGAGGGGAATCACCGCCATCGAAATACACAACGGCAAGATCGGCCTCGTTCACTGGTTCGACCGCAAGGTGGACAAGAAGTACATTCGCGATGACGAGAAGAACACCACCCGCCTCGATGAAACCGACTACTTCCGCACCGTCCTCAAGCGGGACGACCTGGATTACATCTTTACCAGGATCGAGCTGCTCACCTGAATGCCGCCTGAATGCTCCGTGAATGCCGCGCCTATTCGAATGTGGACGCTGCGGTTTTCTATCGCCGAAAATCAGAGATGCTTTCTCAGTGCTTGCATCAGAGGTGGTATCAGAGGTGATAGAAGAGCGGCACGAGAAAGGGCACGAGAAGCGAGAGCAGTGCGCCGTTCGCGATGGAGAGCGGCACATACTCGCTTCCGCAGCTGCGCTCGATAAGGGGAAGCGTCACGTCCATGCTCGTTGCCCCCGCAACGCCTATCGCCACATGGGGCAGGTGGAGCCGCCCGAACAGGGGGATCAAGAGAAGCGCGATCGTCTCGCGGATCACGTTGATCAGGAATCCAGCCGCACCGAGGACGGGGCTTCCCATGTCGCTTATGAGCACCCCGGAGAGTGAGTACCAGCCGAATCCCGCCGAAAGCGCCAGCGCCTTTCCCGCCGAGAGCTCGAAGAAGGTGGCGAGGGCAAGCCCTCCTCCGAGTGAGCCCACGATCGTCGCCGCGGGGACTATGAAGGTCGCCGGGTGGAGGACCGTTCGCTTGAGGTCCACCTCGTCCCGCACGAGCTGAACACCTATGAGGAAGAGCAGCAGGTAGAGGAGCCGGCTGGTGAAATCCTCTCGAAACCAGCCGAAAATCGGCAGGAAATAACCGCTCAGGAAGCCGGCTACGACGAAGGCGAAGAGACGCAGCGGCTCGAGATAGACCTTTGTGCTGCCGCGGGAGGCTTCGGCCCGCCGCCGCTTCTCCACGAGGATGTGGAGCTTCCCGCTAAGGGCGAGGACGAGCAGTATGGCAAGGCCCGTGCCGATCACCGTTGCCAGTGCGAAACCGAGGGACATAGTGCCGATGCGCAGCAATCTGCTCGTCACCGAATCGAGCAGCCCGATGCGCAGCCCCATGGAGAAGAGGAGCAGCGCAAGAGCCCCGTCCATGAAGTAGGAGAAGTAGCCGGTCCTCGGCAGCAGCCGGAATCGTTCGACCAGCATGCCGCCGGCAAGAAATCCGAAGATGATCAGCAGTCCGTTGAGGATGTCCATTCGCCCACTCTACACGCTCCTCCAGGTTCCTTACAAGCACAGCCGGCCGGGGGCTGCAGATCGGACGCAGATTGCCGAGGGCTGCAGATCGGGCGCAGATTGCCGAGGACTGCAGATCGGACGCAGCCGGCCGGGGGCTGCAGATCGAGCGCAGCCTGATCCTGCAGGCCGTTCCA
>CAYFVU010000039.1:0-9061 GCA_964346645.1 uncultured Spirochaetaceae bacterium
GGAAATCGGGACCGCTTCAGCGGGAGCTACTGGCCGCAGTACGTGTGGATGTGAGCGGCAGTGGCCGGGTGCAGAGGGAGGGGGTGGCAGGCGGAGAGCTTGTACCCAATCTTTGAACCATTATTCAAAAAAGACCCGCGAACGGTACGTCCGTCCGCGGCATCTCTTGAGACGGTTACACTCTACACGTGCTCCTACTTCTCCAGCTCCTTTGCCACCGCCTGAGCAGCGGCGAGTCTGGCAATAGGCACACGATAGGGAGAGCAAGAGACGTAGTGGAGTGCATTTCTGTAGCAGAACTCGATGGAATCCGGATCTCCTCCGTGCTCGCCACAGATACCCATCTTGAGGTTCGCCTTGGTCGAGCGTCCCTTCTCCACGGCCATCGTGACCAGCTGGCCGACGCCGCTCTGGTCGAGGCTTTGGAAGGGGTCTTTCTCATAGATGTTCTGGTCCATGTAGTGAGCAATGAAGCTGCCGATATCGTCTCTCGAGAACCCGAGAGTCATCTGCGTGAGGTCGTTGGTACCGAATGAGAAGAAGTCAGCCTCCTCGGCCACCTCGTCGGCGGTTAGGGCGGCGCGCGGGATCTCGATCATGGTCCCGATCTTGTATTCGATCTCCTGTCCCTCCTTTTTCAGCACATCCTTCACGATCTTCTCTGCGTTCTCACGGAGAATGGCGAGCTCCTGCTTGGTGCCCACGAGAGGTATCATGATCTCGGGGATCACCTTTACCCCCTCCTTCTGCACCTCGCAGGCGGCGCTCATTATCGCCTCTACCTGCATATCGTAGATCTCGGGATAGGTGATGCCGAGTCTGCATCCGCGGTGACCGAGCATCGGATTGAGCTCGTGCAGCTCTTCGGCCTTCGCCTTTAGCTTGTCTACGGAAACGCCGGACTTCTTGGAGAGCTCCTTGAATCCCGCATCATCCTTGGGCACGAACTCGTGAAGGGGCGGGTCGAGGAGTCTGACGGTGACGGGAAAGCCGTCCATCGCCTTAAAGATGCCCTTGAAGTCCTCCTTCTGCAGCGGCATCAGCTTCGCAAGGGCCTTTTCACGGGCCTCCTTGTCCTCGGCGACGATCATTTGCTGGAAGTTGTCGAGCTTTCCCTCGCCGAAGAACATGTGCTCGGTCCTGCAGAGGCCTATACCCTCGGCACCGAAATTACGCGCAACACTCGCGTCCTCGGGAGTGTCGGCGTTGGTACGTACACCGAAACCCTTCTCCTTTACGCCCTTTCGCTCGGCCTTGTTGCGGGTCTCGTCCGCCCACACGAGGAACTTGGAGAGGTCGTCGGTGATCTGAGGGCTCACCAGCTCGACCTGTCCTTCGTAGACCTCTCCGTCGGTTCCGTCGATGGTGATCCAGTCACCCTCTTTGTAGGTCTTGTCGCCTATCTGCAGCTTGCCGGGTGAAACCGCCGCGCCCTTGCATCCGACGACGCAGGGCTTGCCCATGCCGCGTCCGACGACCGCCGCATGGCTGGTCATTCCGCCGGTAGAGGTGAGCACGCCTTCGGCCACCGCCATGCCTCCGATGTCCTCCGGAGAGGTCTCCTTTCGGACGAGGAGTACCTTTTTGCCGTTCTTGACCCACTCCTCGGCTTCGTCTGCAGTGAAGATGATCTGCCCAGTGGCGGCACCCGGTGATGCGTTGAGTCCCGTCGTAAGCACATCGAGGGTCTTCTTGGTCTTCTGCTCGATCCGCGGATGGAAGAGCTGGTCGAGCTGCTTGGGAGTGACCCGTTCGACCGCCTCCTCCTTGGAGATGAGCCCCTCGTCGACCATGTCTACGGCAACCTTCACCGCGGCAGCGCCGGTTCTCTTGCCGTTTCTCGTCTGCAGGAAGAAGAGCTTGCCCTGCTGAATGGTGAACTCGATGTCCTGCATGTCGCGGTAGTGCTTCTCGAGACGTTCCTTCATCTCGACGAGCTGGTCGTAGACCTCAGGATTCCGATCCTTGAGGGTAACGAGACGCTCGGGGGTGCGGATACCGGCGACCACATCCTCGCCCTGAGCATTCATCAGGAACTCGCCGAAGAAGACCTTCTCTCCTGTGGAGGGATCGCGGGTAAAGGCCACACCGGTACCGGACTCCTCGCCGAAGTTGCCGAACACCATCGACTGCACATTGACCGCCGTACCGAGTATGCCGGTAATGTCGTTGATCTTTCGGTACTTGATCGCCTTTTCGTTCATCCAGCTACCGAATACGGCATTTATCGCCTTCCAGAGCTGATCCATCGGATCCTGAGGGAAGTCCTCGCCTCTCTCCTTCTTGTAGGCGTCCTTATACCATTCGACGAGCTTCTTCAGATCGCCCGTATCGAGATCGGTGTCGAGCTCGACACCCTTCTCCCTCTTTACCTCGGCGAGCCTGTCTTCGAATATATTGAGATCCATACCCATGGCTACGTCGGAGAACATCTGGATGAACCTCCGATAGGCGTCCCATGCAAAGCGCTCGTTTCCGGTCTTCTTCGCCAGACCGGCTACCGCTTTGTCGTTGATGCCGAGGTTCAGGATGGTGTCCATCATGCCGGGCATCGAGATGGCGGCTCCAGAACGTACCGACACCAGCAGGGGATCGTCGTTGTCGCCGAGCTTCTTGCCCATTACGTCTTCGAGCCGGCTCAGATTCTTCTTGATCTCGTCCTCGAGACCCGCAGGATACTGCTGATTGTTTTCGTAATAGATCTGACAAACCTCGGCCGAGATGGTGAATCCGGGGGGCACGGGTACTCCCAGATTTGTCATCTCGGCGAGGTTAGCCCCCTTGCCGCCGAGAATATTCTTCATATCCCGGTTTCCTTCAGCCTTACCTTCTCCGAAAAAATAGACCATTTTTTTGTTAGCCATAGATGCGTGTTACCTCCAAAATATTTTTATTCTATCGATCTTCACTCTATTTATAGAAAGGATGGTAAGATATTCCAAGTAATCTGTCAATAAAACAGCCCGTCCCGGCGCAAAGTCGATTTGTCGTCGAGACGGGCTCTATATATCTAACCCGGAGATGCCGCTTAGGCGGTGTACGCCTCGAGATGGGCACTCCTGGATGGGTGCTGGAGCCGTTTAATGGCCTTCTTTTCGATCTGTCTGATCCTCTCCTTGGTCAGATTGTACTTCTCTCCTATATCCTTCAGTGAAAGCGGGGTCCTGCCGTTGAGACCGTAGCGGTACTGGATTATCTCTGACTCCTTCTCGCTCAGAGTTCTCAGCAGACTGTTGATGTCGTTCCTGAGCGAACTCTCGAGTGCGCTGTCCTCGGGCGGCTTGTACTCGCTGTCCTCTATGAAGTCGCCGAGCTGACTCGTGCCCTTGTCGGCATACACGGGAGTCTCGAGAGATACCAGATCCTGCGAGATGTTTATGAGGTTCGCCACGTGGTCCGCCTCCATGTTGGTCTCTCTCGCGATATCGTCGACCTCGGGCTCCTCGGCCTGGCCGGTCTGCAGCCGCTTCTTCGCCTTCTCGATCTGGACCAGCTCGTTGGCGCGGTTGAGCGGTAGACGGATCATCCTCGCCTTCTCGCTGATAGCCTTTAGGATCGCCTGTCGGATCCACCACACCGCATAGCTGATGAAGTGGTAGCCCTTCTCCACGTCGAAGCGCTCAATCGCGTTCATGAGTCCGATGTTCCCCTCGTTGATGAGGTCTGAGAGAGGCAGCCCCTGGTTCTGGTACTTCTTCGCCACGTTCACGACGAAGCGCAGGTTGGCGCTCACCAGCTTGTCCTTGGCCTCCTTGTCACCCTCTGCTGCCTTGCGGGCATAGTAGTTTTCTTCCTCACGGGTGAGGAGCGGTATGCGGTTTATCTCCTTGAGGTAGAGAGAGAGTATGTTTTCATCATCGTTATGATCCATAGGGAGTTTTATTGTCTTGTCCTTTGCCTTTGCTTCCATGATAATCCTCCTATCTATTATAAAGCAAAGAGCATGCCAAGGACTAGATTTTTTGACTATTTTTAATTTATTACATTGCAGCTATTTATGTCGTAACTTTTTTTGCACGGATCCGACGTATCCACTCTGTGTGTCAGAATAGCTCAAAACCCACGGTAATGCGAAAATACCCTGTAAAAATGTCCCATTTGGGCTTTTTACCCCCTCCCGTCTGTGCGGAACTTGAGTATTTTCTTCCCCTTCCACGATGAAAAACCGATCCACCGAGAAAAATCTATCTGAATCTCATAGAAGAGGTAGAACAGATCCTCCGCCGGATACAGATCGAGGATTCCCGAATCCTCCAACTCGATCCAATACGCATCTACGACCCGCATGAGCTCCCGGTGCTCCTGCTGAGAATCGAAGTGCTCCTTTCCTTTTCGCTGGAAGTATTTAGCCGTCTGCACGGCGGCGAAGGTGTGGTACTCACGGTCCTTCATGTTGCCGCTTGTCTCACTGTACTTATCCAGCATCCGGTGTGAAGGATTGTTCCCGTCGTAATCTGCGGCGGAGCGCCAGCACCTCACCGCCCCGTCGGTTGCCCCGAGCTTCTCTAAGGTGAGCCCGCAGTAGAAGAGGACCATCGCCATCCCTCTGCTGTCGTCATTCGGGCATTCCCTCAGCGCCTGCTCGAAACAGTGCACCGCATCCGAGGGACGACGAGATTCCAGATACTCCTCTCCGCGCTGCAAGCAGGTTTTCCAATCCGCCATATCAGAACATTCCTCCGTGTACTTGTAAAATACTAACATATATCGCTCGAGACAATTTTAAAAACGAAAGGGTAAATTTCTTGACCGTAAAATAGTTCATGCGTATATTTGTTCAGAACAAACCACAAATGGTTACAATATTCTATTGAACATTACACACAATCTAGGAGGAAGGTATGAAGATCAAGCCGCTTGGTGATCGCGTACTGGTGAAACTTGAGGAAGTAGAGGAGAAAACTGCCGGAGGTATTTTCATACCGCAGACTGCACAGGAAAAGACCCAGACCGGTATCGTCGAGGCCGTTGGTGAAGACGAAACGATTCAGGTCAAGGCCGGGCAGAAGGTTATGTACGACAAGTACGCCGGCACCCAGGTGTCGGACAACGACGGAACGGACTACCTGCTCGTCTCTTACCCCGATATCCTCGCAATAATCGAGTAACGGGTCCTTTCCTACTCAACGCACACGCCCTCTGCACAGCGGGCGTGCATGTGAGCAACATGTTTCTCAAGCTCAAAGACAGCCTGCCGGGCTGTCTTTTTTTGGTCGAGTGCCCGTCTATGCCTATTTATCGCTCACTCGTCCACGGCTGCGTAGAGGAAATTCTCGATGGATTGTAGGAGGTGGTCGGACTCCTCGATGCCGATGTGGGTTGCCGGGAGCGTCTCGAGGAGCACCTTTCCGTAACTCTTGGTGATGATCCTCGAGTCCAGTATACAGACCACGCCGCGATCGCTGTGGCGCCTCATGAGCCGTCCGAAGCCCTGCTTCAGCCGCATGGCGGCCTGGGGGAGAGAGAACTCCATGAATGCATTGCCGCCGCGCTTCTCTATTACCTCCATTCGCGCCTTGTTCACAGGATCGGTCGGTACGCTGAAGGGGAGTCTGCAGATAAGCACCATCTTCAGCGACTCGCCCGGGGCATCCACCCCTTCCCAGAAGGAATCGGTAGCAAAGAGAACGCTCGAAACATCGCGGTGAAATGCGGACATGAGCCGCGACCGCTCGTCGTCCCCCTGCTTCAACACCGAGATGCCCAACTCGCGCAGTGTCGGTGCGGCGACGCGGTAGGTCTCCTGCAGCATACGGTAGGAGGTAAAGAGCACGAGACCGCTCCCTTCGGATATCCCGAGGCTTTTCGCAACAAACGAGGAGACGAAGTCCTGGTACTCGTTCCCGTTCTTCGGTTCCGGCGCATCCTTGGGGATTCCCAGGAATACCCGCTCTCTGTAGGCAAAGGGTGAATCCAAGCGCTTCGTCGAGAGCCGCTCTTCCTCCACGTCGCGAAGGCCTACCCGGGAGAGCCAAAAGTCGAAGCTCTTGCGCACGGTAAGAGTGGCCGAGGTGGAGACGACGGTCCTGCCCGGTTCGAATACCGACTCGCGCATGAGCGGTGCCACCTCCAGCGGCGTCTGCACGAGGGAGCAATAGGGCTCCTTGCGTGCGGTCCGCCCCAGCTCGATCCAGTGAACGAGATCTTCGGTTTCGTCCAGCCGTTCGAAGTAGCTGAGCACCGAGGAGAGGTTGCCGAGCCGTTCCATGACGGTGTTGCACTCGAAGACTTCCGACTCCTCCTCGTGTTCGTCGCGCACCGCCGTCAGGCCGGCATCGAGAGCAGTAAGCAGCTCGGCGAGGCTGTTCCGGAGCTCCTTTACCGGCGCAAAGACCATCTCCTCTATCCCATCGGACATCTCCCCGTGGAGTCTGAGGGCATGTTCTCCGCCGAGGTAGGCGAGCAGCATCTGGTCGAGCCGTTCGGCGGTCTCGCGGATCGAGTAGACGAGCGAAGGCACCGGTTTGAAGGCCTCCGGCTTCTCCGAGAATCGCTGTACGGAGACCGCGAGGCCGTAACTCTTCTCTCCGCGTCGGGTGTAGAGGCGCCTCAGCTGCTTGAAGAGGGAGAGTTTGTTGTAGCGTGTGGAGAAGAAGCTGGTGGCGTTCCGCTCTACCGCATGGGCTTCGTCGAATATGATCCGCTTCGTCGGCGGCAGTACCGCGGTCCCCTCGAAACCCGCCCCCTCGAGCCGCGCCGCCATGTCCGAAAAGAGGAGGTGGTGGTTGACCACCAGGAGGTTCGATGCGGCGGCGTTCCGGCGCGCCTTGATAACGAAGCAGCCCTCCCGGTGCGGACAGCGCAGCCCCATACAGGCGTCCGCCTCCGAACAGACCATTCCCCATATCTCAGAAGAGGGATAGAAGGAGAGATCGGTTCTTGACCCGTCTGCGGTCGTTTCGGCCCACTTGCGGACGGCTTCGAGCTCCGAGTTCTCCTGCTGAAAGAGGGACATCTCATTCGCCGCATCTTGCAGCCGACGTAGACAGAGGTAGTTTCCCCTCCCCTTCACCAGCGTCGCATTGACCGACGAGCCGAGGAGCCGCTCCACCAGCGGAATGTCCTTCTCCAGCAGCTGCTGCTGGAGGTTGATGGTGGCGGTGGAGATGATGACCCGCTCGTCGTTCTGCAGAGCCCAGCGAGCGGAGGGAAGGAGGTAGGCGAGAGACTTGCCGACACCGGTACCCGCCTCTACCACCGCGTAGAGCCGCTCGTTGAAGGCGGCCCCCACCGCCTCGAGCATCTCCACCTGCACATCACGAGGTTCGTAGTCGGGAAATATCTCGGAGAGCCGGCCTCCCGGCATCAGGCATCCTGCGAGCTCCCCGATATCGAGGGGCCTCTCGGGGGCCGTCTGTACCGGCTCGCTCACACAGTAGACCCTGCCGACTTCGTTGTCGATCAGATAGAAGCCGACGCCCTGGTTGCCGAGCTTTCCCGCCACCTGCAGATCCGCCGAGCTCGGCTTGAGGAGGCCGGAGGGGTGATTGTGGATGACGACCTCTCCCCTCTCCATGAAGGGATAGAGGGCCGGGGCGGCGCTGTCGTCACCACGGGCGGCCTCCTGGATCTCCTCGACGAGTCCGCTCTCGCCGAAGGAGCCGACGAAGAGGACCTCGTTTCCGTCTGCATCGGCTATTGCCTCACGCATACGCCGTATTACCTCGGTATCGAGCCTTTCTCCGCTTTTCATACCCTCCCCGTTCTACTACAATAGAGTGATGGAATTGGTTTTCTACAAACTCCACCTCAACAGCCACGATTTTATCTTGGTAAACGGCTTTAGTCAGCCCCTGGCCGAGGAGAATATGCTCATGCGCCTCTGCGCACGCATGTGCGACCGCAGGCGGGGAATCGGCGCACGCGGAGTCATCTTTCTCCTCCCCGGCGAGGAGCACCAGGCGCGCGTCGTGTTCTACGACCGATGGGGAGAGTGCCGGCACATACCCGGCGACGCTCTCCTCTGCGCCGCACGCTACGCGTTCGACTTCGGTCTCGTCGACCAGGGCACTACGGTAATAGAGAACTCCGGCCTCGCCCACTCAGTGCAGTGTATCGACGCGGTCCACTTCCGCTACTCCTTAGAGACGCCGGAGTCGGTGGAGGGAGATGCCATAGAGGATCCGGAGGACGCCGACCTCTCCGTCCGCATTCGCGTCGGATCCCGGAGCCTCAGCTGCACGCCGCTGCGTTTCGGCGAGATCAGCGTAGCCATCTACGCCGATCCGGAGCAGTTCTCGGAAAAAACCCCCATCGAAGGGCTGGATGAGGAGCTGGATATCGACGAGGAGCCCTACTTTCCGGTCGGCTACCAGGTGCTGACGCGGGACGAGCTCTCCCTCTTCTTCAGGACCCAGGATGAGGGTGATGCGGTAAAGGGAGCCGCGGCGGCCGCGACGGCGGCGGTACTGGGGGGCTTTTGCGACAGGGACGTGGTGATCCACTACCGGAAGGGAAAGTTCCTCTACGAGTGGCAGAGTCCGAGTAACAGGGTGTTCGTCACCGGCAGCCCCGAGTACAGCTTTACTGGGACATTCGAACTTGACGATGAGTCCCTTCGTGATGATTATTAATGGTGGAGGAGGACGCAATGGATCCGCTGTTCGCACGCTTCGAAAGATTGGTTCGTTCCATGTTCCAGGAAGATGAGGAGCGCTACCGCGGCGATCCCTTCGGCCGAGACTCGTTCAGAGAGAGGCGTCGGGGCGAACGGGACTACATATTCGAGAAGAAGGGCGACCGCGACTTCCGCGAGGCTTGGGAGGAGCTCGATCAGTACCTTCACACCGGCTCATCTTCCGCCTCGTCCGCCGATTCATTCGTACGGGCCGGCGGAGCTCGCCCGAGGCCCCTTCCGCCGAGAGAACTCCGCAAGGACTACGATCTCCTCGGCGTCTCCTTCGGTGCCCCCTTCGAGGAGGTGCGCAGAGCCTACCGCAGTCTCATACGAACCCATCACCCCGACGTCCACGGCGCCGATAAGGGAGCGACCGACCGGGCCACGAGCAGGAGTCAGGAGATAAACGAGTCGTTCCAACGCATCAAGACGTGGGTCGAAGGC
>CAYFVU010000039.1:9161-29044 GCA_964346645.1 uncultured Spirochaetaceae bacterium
CAGGAGTCAGGAGATAAACGAGTCGTTCCAACGCATCAAGACGTGGGTCGAAGGCAGCCGGACCGGTTGAACCGCCGGGCTGGTCGAAGGCAGCCGGACCGGTTGAAGCCGCCGGGCTGTTTGGGCCGCCGGACCGGTTAAGCCGCTTCTCCTCTCAGCGCTACTCTTCTAACTGGTATTCCTGGATCTTGCGGTGGAGGGTCTTTCTCCCTATTCCGAGTACCTCCGCGGTTTTCGATTTGTTGCCGTTCTCGTGGCGCAGAGTCGCACGAATGATCTCTTTCTCCGCATCGTCGAGGGTAGAACCGACCTGGACGCGGATGTAGTCGTCCTCGGCCCCGCTGGCCACCGAGGGGGGAAGATCCTCGTGCTTGATGAGGTTGCCCCTGCACATCACCACCGCACTCTCTATCGCGTTGCGCAGCTCTCTTATGTTCCCCGGCCAGCGGTAACGGTAGAGCGCATCCCGCGCCTCCGCCTCGAAACCCTCTATCGCCTTTCTATTCTCGTCGGCAAACTCCTTGAGAAAGGCCGTGGCGAGCAGCGGAATGTCGTCCTTGCGTTGACGCAGAGGCGGCACGTGAATGTTGACCACGTTGAGCCGGTAGAAGAGGTCCTCGCGAAAGCGGCCCTGTTCGATTTCCTCGGTCACATCCCGGTTGGTGGCTGAGATGATGCGTACGTCCACCTCCTGGGTCTCTTCTCCCCCTACCCGCTCGAACCTCTTGTCCTGCAGCACCCGCAGGATCTTTATCTGCACCTGCTGGTTTACCTCGGCTATCTCGTCGAGGAATATCGTGCCGGTGTTGGCGAGCTCGAAGCGGCCCCTCTTTCGCGAGACCGCTCCGGTAAACGCGCCCTTCTCGTGGCCGAAGAGCTCGCTCTCGAGCAGCGTCTCGGCGAGGGCGGCGCAGTGGACCTTCACGAATGGTTTGTCGCTGCGGTTCGACAGACGCACGATCGCGTCGGCTACCACCTCCTTGCCCACGCCGCTCTCTCCGGTAATGAGCACCGAGGCCTTCGACGGGGCGACCTGCTCTATTATCTGTAAGATCTTCTGTATCTCCGGGCTCTTTCCGATGAGCTGCGGGGTCTTCTGCTTCTCCGAGAGGCGCTTGACCTCCTCCTGCAGCGAGCGGTGCTGGATGACCAACTCCCGGTTCGAGAGGGCCCGTTTGACCAAGAGGGAGAGCCGGTCGAGGTTGACCGGCTTGGTGACGAAGTCGAAGGCGCCGTTTCTCATTGCCTCGACGGCCGATTCGATGGTGCCGTGACCGGTGAGGATTATGACCGGTATCGTCGGATAGGAGGAGGTGGTCCGCTTCAAGAGCTCCTCCCCAGAAAGGCCGGGCATCTTGAGATCGGCAATGACGAGGTCTATCTCCTTGTTGTTGACCATGTTCCAGCCCTGCTTTCCGTCCTCTGCCACGTGTACGCTGTATTCGTCCATTTCGAGGGAGGTCTTCAGCCCCTCGCGTATGTTCTTCTCGTCGTCCACCACGAGTATGTGAAAGTTCATTCTTCTCCCTCCCCCTGCCAGTCGAGCAGCCGCTTCTCGCTCTCGGGAACGGGAAGGCTTATGGTAAAGGTAGTGCCCTCTCCCTCCTTGGACTGCACGCTTATCTCTCCGCCGTGTTCGCGAACCACCTTGTAGACCACCGTCAGGCCGAGGCCCGAGCCGAAGTCCTTGGTGGTGTAATAGGGCTCGAATATCTTTGCGATCTTCTCGTCGGAGATTCCCACTCCGGTGTCGCGTATGTCGGTCATCACGTAGCCCTCGTCCTCCCGGGTGGTGAGGGTCAGCGCGCCTCCCTTTTCGCTCATGGCGGCTATGCCGTTTTTGATTATGTTGATCAGTGCCTGTTTGATGTACTTCTCGTCTATCTCCACCTTGGGAATGGAGCGGTTGAGATTCTTCTCCACCCGCACGTTCGACTCCTCCGCCTCGTACTTCACGAAGTCCACCAGGTCCTCGATAACCTTGTTGATGTCGGCTTTCACCAGCTCGGTGTCCATAGGCCGGACGGCGAAGAGGAAGTCGACGACGATTCCGTTCAACCGTTCGATCTCCTCGGTAATGACGTCGAGATACTTGTTCGCCGTCTCCTCCTCGAGACAGCCGTTCTTCTTCAGGGCCTTCTGGATGAGCTGGATGTGTATGCCTATAGAGCCGAGGGGGTTCTTGATTTCGTGGGCAACCCCCGCCGCCAGGGTAGTCAGCGATGCGAGACTCTCGGCGCGGCGCAGACGCGCCTCACGCTTCCTGCGATCGGTGATGTCGGAGAAGATGATGAGGCTCCCCCATCCGTCCTTGTCACGCTCGAGCAGACGTACGGAGAAGGAGAGGGTCTGCTTGACGTTCCCCTTTCCCACAGTGAACTCCTCCTCCGAGCTGTCCTCTCCTTTCTCGAGCACCTCCCGCAGGTAATCGGCTATTTCGCCGTCATCGACGATCTCCCAGACGAGCTGCTCTTCCAACTCATTTTTCCGGAGGGGGAGCATGTTGAACACAGCGGTGTTGGAAAAGACCACGCGGTGCTCCTCGTCGGTGACCGTGATGCCCTCGGTCATCGAGTTGAGCACCGTCTCCAGCTTCTCGTTCTCCGAGGCGAGGTCGAAGAGCAGCGTCCGTATCTGTTCCTGATCGAGCTTCGAGAGCTTGTTCAGCGCCCTCTGTATGAAATTTCTCATCGTTCTGCCTCCAGGCTCTCCTCCATATCGTAATAGAGGGTCTCAAGAAGCACCTCGGCACTCTGGTTGTACGCCTCCCAGCCTCGGTACCTGTCCCTGATCAGCTCGTTCCAGCGGCACAGAGCCGCGTGCGGGATTCCCTCGCCGCTTCCGGATAGGCGGCGCTGCAGCTCCAGTGTCAACTCCTCGAGGAAAGGGGCAAAGAGACTCCCGCTTCCCACCTCCTTGAGAAAATCGGCCTTGTCCTTTCTGTCCCACTCCTCTCCCCGGAGGAGGCGCTCGACGAAACCGTGGGCTTCGTGCCGCAGGCGATCGACCGGCACTCCCCGCCAGGCGAGGAAGAAGGCGCGCAAATCGCGATAGGGCAATTCCTCGTCGATGCGAAATATCTTCCTCATCACCTCTCGCGAGCTCTCCTCTCCGCGCGGGACGAAGCGGTACTGCCGCAGACGGGATAGGATCGTGGGTATGATGGCCCCCTTCTTGGCGGACAGGAGGATGAAGTAGGTCTCTTCCGGCGGCTCCTCGAGCATCTTCAGCAGCGCGTTCTTCGAGCCGTCGCTCATCCGGTCCGCGTTCTCGAGTATTACCACCTTTGCAGATTCGGCGGATGTGGTGTGGGTCCACATGCCGAGGCTGCGGATCTGGTCGATGGGGATGTTGTCCTTCGGGATGACCTCGAAGACCTTTTCCGAAAGCTGTGTGATCCTCTCTACGAGTGGGGAGAGCTCCTCCTGCGATGGGATATCCACTCCAGGATAGAGCCCTTCTAAGGCCTCCTCGAGCTCTTCGAGGGATTTCTGCGCCTTCTTGAGCTTCTGCTCCTCGCCCTCCCACAGGAGGGGATCGAGCCTCCTCGTGAGCTTGCGCACTGCCCGGATGAAGAGGAAGCGCGAGCCCTCGCGACGGGTGCGCAGCAGGCTGTCCCCGGCTGCCGCGATCTCCTCACCGAGAAAGCGCGAGCCGGTGAGGACAAGGTAGGGGTGATCGAGGACCCGATGTTGGCGGCAGGAACGGCAGGAGCAGCCCCACTCTCCTTTCCCCCTGCAGGTGACTACCCGGGCGAGCTCGAGGGCGGTGGATAGCTTTCCAGAGTAGGGCTCGCCGTAGAATAGGAGCGCCCTCGGCAGCGTTCCCTCGCGCCACTCCCGGCTCAACTGCGCAATGGTTGCATCCTGTGAAATGATGTTCTCAAACATGGCTGTTCTTCAATCGCTCCTCGATAAACTGTGCGCCTACCGGTATGATCTCTCTGATGAAGGCCGCCGCGATGCTCTCTTCGAAGAGCCCTCGCACCGATACGAAGTTCTGCAGCTGCAGAATGAAGACCAGCACCGCGAGGAGGAGAAAGCCCTCCACCAGGCCGAGGAAGAAGCCGAGCGACTGGTCGAGCTTCTCGAGCTGAATGCGGGCGATGATCCGGTGGAGCGTCGCCTCTATCAGCTTGAGAAGAAGGTACAAAAGCAGAAACACCAGGAGGAATGCGGCGACGGGGGTCCAAAAGGTCTCCCCGATGTACGGTGCGAGCAGGGCCGAGACCGTCGATGTGAGCAGCACAGCCCCGGATATTCCCACGATGAGGGCGAGGGCCGTCATGAACTCGGCGACGAAGCCTTTCAGGGCGGTGCGCACCCCCATGACGATGAGCACCACAATAGCAATGACATCGAATGCGGCCATCCCTAGCTACTCCTCTCTCCGATCGCAGCGAGAATCTCATCGGCTATCCTGTCGGCGGCGTCCGAGGGGCAGAGCTCGGCGGCTCGCAGCCCCATCCGCCTTCTCCTCTCATCATCTTCAAGCAATTCCCCGCATTTTTCAAGCAGCCTTTCCGCATCCACCTCATCGCCGGAGAGCAGCTCGGCGGCGCCGCGGGAGGCGAAGTGACGGGCATTGCGCAGCTGGTCGCCGCGGGAGCTCTCCGCACCGAGGGGGATCAACACCGAGGCCTTTCCGAAGACCCCGCTCTCCCAAAGAGTGCCTGCTCCTGCCCTCGAGACCACGAGGTCCGCCGCAGCAAGCAGATGGGGAAAGCTGTCGGTAAAGACCGGCCTCACGAGATACTCGCCGGGGCGGTCCGACGGTTGGAGATCCCCGTAGTCGAGGCTTCCCATCTGATGAACGACGAAGGCCCGTTCGAGCAGTCTCTCCAGGATCGCATCCAGCATACGGTTTATCTGCCGGGCCCCCTGGCTCCCTCCGAGCACCAGCACGACCTTCTTTCCCTCCGGCACACCGGCAATCTCCCGTCCGCGCCGCCTGTCTCCCTCGAAGAGCTCCGCCCGTACCGGATTACCGGTCACCAGCGCCTTCTCTCTCATGCTGGGGTGGTCGGCGGTCTCCTCATATGCGCAGAGCATCTTCCGGCAGAACCGCGCGTTTATTTTGGTAGCCAGCCCGGGATCGAGATCCGACTCGTGCGTGATCGCGGGAATGCCGAGGCTCCTCGCCGCCGCAACGGGCGGGACGCTGACAAAGCCTCCCTTCGAGAAGACGAGGGCCGCATCGAGCCGCTTCAAGAGGGCGAGCGATGCCGCATAGCCGGTGGCAACCTTCACCGTATCGATGATGTTGTAGAGGGAGAAGTAGCGCCGCAGCTTGCCCGCGGGGATACCGTAGAAGGGTAGAGAGAATCTCGAGACTATCTCCTTCTCCATGCCGGAGGGAGAGCCGAGCCAGACGATTCTGTACCTGTTTTCATCGAGCCGGGGACGCAGCTTCTCCGCCGCCGCAATGCCGGGATATACGTGTCCTCCGGTTCCGCCGCCGGTAAACACAATGCTCTTCACTCTGTGCCGTCCTTCGAGTTCAGCTTGTTGAAAAATTGATCTCCGGTAGCATAGCACGTCTGCGCAGCGCGGTGCAATTCACGGTCCCGCCGGTTCTTTCGTCCTGCCGAGAAGCTTTCTGCCCGGCCGGGCAGCGTTAGCTTATGGAAAGAGATCTGCAGAGCAGAGGTGCGGAAAAAATGGTATAATAAAAGAGGATGAGCATACATTCTAACAATTATCTAACACTTATCTCATATTTTATTCATCGAGATCTTATGTTATGGGTACTCAAAGGAGGGTAGTGACGGTGGAAAAAGCAAGACACCATTTCAGCGCATCGGTAGATTCATTGAACAACGAGGTGCTCAAGATGGGCACCCTGGTAGAGGAGAAGTTCCGCGACGCGATGCAGGCTCTGAAGGAGCACGACATCGAGCTGGCCGAGAGTACTATCGAGGCGGACAAGGATATAAATCAGATGGAGCTCGACATCCAGGACAAGCTGACGGTCCTTATCGCAACCGAACAGCCGGTGGCGAACGATCTTCGGCACATCATCACCAGCCTGAAGGTCGTGAGTCAGCTCGAGCGGATGGGCGACCATGCGGTCCACATCGCCAAGGCGGCGAAACAGATGGAGGGGCAGGAGTACATGAAGCCGCTCATCGATCTGCCGAAGATGAGCAGCATCGGCATTCAGATGCTCCACGAGACCTTGAACGCCTTCGTAGAGAAAGACGAGCAGAAGGCCAGAGAGATCTCCGAGATGGACGACGAGATCGACGAGCTGCGCGATCAGGTGTGGCGCGAGCTCATCACCTACATGATGGAGGACACTAAGTTCATCAGACAGGCCACCACCTTCCTCTTCATCACCCGTTGGCTCGAGCGTTTCGGAGATCACGTGACCAACATCGGAGAGTGGATCGTCTACGACGCCACGGGACAGCACGTAGAGCTCAATCTGTAGAGCTCGACGCATGAACACACTCTATTTGTCGAGGGAGCGCCCATGGCGAACGAAACGATAATGATCATCGATGATGAGCGGGACATTCTCCAGCTCATCAGATATAATCTCGAAAAGGAGGGCTACAAGACCATCACCTTTACCTCGGGAGAGCAGGCGCTCTCCGAGGCCAAGCGTCAGCAGCCCCACCTCATCATTCTAGATCTCATGCTGCCCGGAGTTGACGGCATCGAGGTCTGCAAACAGCTCCGCGAGGAGAACGAGACCAAGCAGATCCCGATCCTCATGGTAACCGCCAAGAGCGAGGAGGCCGACATCATCCTCGGACTGGAGATGGGTGCCGACGACTACATAACCAAGCCCTTCAGTCCGAAGGTGCTGATCGCCCGCGTCCGGGCGATACTCCGCCGCAGCCGAAAGAACCCTCTCTCCGGTGGGCGAGAGCCGTACATCAAGATCCACAACATCATGATCGACTCGACCAAGCACGAGGTCTACGCCGACGACGAAGCCCTCTCCCTCAGCGTGACCGAGTTCGCCATCCTGGAGTTCCTCGCGCGTAATCCGGGCTGGGTCTTCTCGAGGAACCAGATAATCGGCGCGGTAAAGGGGGAGGACTATCCCGTAACCGAACGCTCGGTGGACGTGCAAATTCTCGGTCTACGGAAGAAATTGATGAATCAGGGCCAATTCATAGAAACCGTGCGTGGAATAGGCTATCGAATGAAGGAAGAGTAGTGTGCGTCGTCCCACACTGTTAGGGGTCATCTACCCCTCGTTTCTCGTCGTCATTCTTCTTACCATCATCGTCATCTCCTTCTCCGCGACGAGCACCATACGCGAGCTCCTCTTCGACCAAACCAAGCTGCGGCTCAAGGAGGTTACTCGGCTCCTCCGAGACGTTATCGACGAGGAGGAATACCCGTACGGAGACGAGATGCGCTCGCTCAAGTCCCGACTCTCGATGTCCGAAGAGATGCGGGTCATCTTCTACCGCGCCGACGGGACGATGCTCCACTCGAACCACCTCATAGAGACGGAGACCATCCGCTCTCCCCTCGTGCCGGCGACCCTCTCCGCACTCGAAGGAGAGGAGGCGAGCTCCATCGTCCGCGGAGCCGGACCGCCCTTCGAGCGGGTCTACTACGCGGTACCGCTCTTGCACGAGGGAGAGGTCATAGGTGCGGTCGAGACCAGCCTCCCCCTCACCACCGTCACCACGACCCTCGAGTCCACCTACGGCACGGTGATTCTCGTAGCGGTGGTCATGCTTCTCGGCTCCATCCTGATGAGCTACTACGTGAGTCTCCGCATCGACCGCCCCCTCAAGAAGATCGCCGCTGCGGCACGCAGGTACCGCGACTTCGACTTCTCCTCCCACCCGAGCATCACCGGCCCGGAGGAGATCCACATCGTGTCGCAGGCGCTCAAGAGCATGTCCACCTCCCTGCAGGAGCGGATCCAGACCATCACCGGTCAGAAACAGGAGCTGCAGTCAATTCTCAACGGAATGGTGGAGGCGGTGATTCTGCTCGACGGGAATCTCACGATCCGGGAGATCAATCCGGCGGCGGGGCAATTGATCAAACAGAGCTATCGTGAGGCGGTGGGAAAGAGCCTCCTGCAGGTGCTGCACAACTCCGAGATGTACGACTTCGCCACCGAGGCGCTCGGCTCTTCGACCCCGCTCGAGAAGACTATGAGCATGCCGGAGGAGCTCGACCCGGCCAAACTCTCCTCCCGTCCGAGTGCAAAGGCGGGACGGCAGATCCACCTCCAGATCCACGCCTCGGCGGTTACCCAAGAGCTCGTGGAGAACGGTTTTACCAAGCAGATGAAGCGGGTCGTGCTCGTGCTCAACGACATTACCCGCATGAAGAACCTCGAGCGCATAAGGAAGGACTTCGTCGCCAACGTCTCGCACGAGCTGAAGACTCCCATTACCTCCATCAAGGGCTTTACCGAAACGCTCCTCGAGGGAGCGCTCGAAGACGAGGAGGCGGGCCGACAGTTCGTCTCGATCATCCGCGACCAGTCCGACAGACTCGTCGCCATTATCGAGGATCTGCTCAGCCTCTCCCGCCTCGAACAGCACGAGGAGGGGAGCGTCGAGCGGGAATACGCCACAATATCGGGCATTCTCAGCGGAGCGGTGCAGGCCTGCAGCAGCCGCGCACAGGAAAAAGAGACCAACATAGAGGTGGCGTGTCCGGAGGAGATGCAGATATACGGCAACAGTCTGCTGATCGAGCAGGCGCTGGTGAACCTCATCGACAATTCGGTAAAGTACAGTCCCCCCTTCACCAAGATAGAGATCGTCTGCCGCGACAGCGGAGAGGGAGTCTACATCACGGTCAAGGACAACGGCCCCGGCATTCCTCAGAAGGACCTCTCGCGCATCTTCGAACGCTTCTACCGTGTCGACAAGACCCGCAGCAGAGAGCTCGGCGGCACCGGACTCGGGCTGGCTATCGTCAAGCACATAGTCATTTCCCACGGCGGAGAGGTGGACGTGGAGAGCGAGCTCGGCGGCGGCAGCGACTTCTCAATGTTCTTTCCCCACCGCACACGTTGACAACCGCAGTCAATATTCGTATTATAAATATATATTCTGTCGAGGGGTGGCCCAAGTATAGGGCCTGAGAATATACCCGTCTAACCTGATCCGGATAATACCGGCGTAGGGAACGTGACAGCACATCGGTATTTCCCCATTCGACAGGCACATTCTACTCAAAGGAGCAAGCTATGAAACGTATTGTAGCAATCGCCGCGCTTGCGGTACTGGTCGTTATCGCGCTTGTTGTTCTCTTAGTGCCTGGAGAGAGCAAGAACGTATCTTCTCACATCGTAGTCTACACCTACGACTCCTTCACCGCCGACTGGGGGCCCGGACCCGAGGTGAAGAAGGCCTTCGAAGAGAAGACAGGCATAGAGCTGCGCTTCGAATCCCTCGGAGACGCTGGACAGGTGCTGCAGAAGGCAATAATGGAGCAGAACGACCCGCAGGGCGACATCCTGCTCGGAATCGACAACAACATGCTCGCGAAGGCGAAGAACGAGGGAGTCCTCGCGCCCTACGAGCCAGAAGGGGCGGGGGAAATCCCCGAAGAGCTCGTGATAGATGACGAGCATTACCTCACTCCCTTCGACTACGGCTACTTCTCCATCATCTACGACAGCGAGAAGATAGAGAACCCGCCCACCTCTCTCGAGGATCTTACGAGTCCGAAGTACGAGGACTCGCTCATCCTCTTGGACCCGCGGACTTCCAGTCCGGGACTCGGCTTCTTCCTCTGGACGGTCAAGCGCTACGGAGAGATGTTTCCCGAGTACTGGAAACGGCTCGACTCATCCATTCTCACCATCACCGAGGGCTGGGATGCGGGCTACGGCCTGTTCACCAACGGCGAGGCCCCCCTCGTTTTGAGTTACACGACCAGCCCAGCCTATCACGTGGAGTTCGAGGATTCGAAACGGTACCGTGCCGCGATCTTCGAGAAGGGACACTACCTGCAGATCGAAGGCGGCGGGCTTATCAAGGGGGCGCCCCACCCGCAGGCGGCGAAGAAGTTTCTCGACTTCATGCTGAGCAAGGAGTTCCAGTCGATCATTCCGCTGACGAACTGGATGTACCCGGTCCATCCGGAGGTATCGCTGCCCGAATCCTTCGAGTTCGCGCCGAAGCCGCCGAAGTCGCTCGGCTTTGCCGCAGACGTAATAGAGAAGAACCGCGAGGGCTGGCTCGATACCTGGCGAAAGGCCGTAACCGAATAGCAAAGCGGCGTGCATAGCCACGGAGCGCAGCGAAACGAGACGATGAAAACCGACCGGAACCGCAGAGACATGGCCAGGCCGTGGGAGAGACCGCACGCGGTCTTTCTCGCGGTGGCCGCATTCCTCCTATTATTCTTCTACATTCCGGTCGGTCACGTCTTTCTCAAGGCCTTCGTGCGGGAGGGAAGCTTCGACCCGAGCCTCTTCACCTCCACGCTTCTCTCGCCCTACACCGGCCGCATCGTAGGGTTTACCTTCTTCCAGGCACTCCTCAGCACACTCTTCTCGCTCGCCCTCGGCCTGCCGGGAGCCTATATTCTCACGAAGTACCGCTTCCCGGGCAGATCTCTGGTCCGGTCCATCTCGGCGGTACCCTTCGTCCTGCCGCCGATTCTCGTCGTGCTCGGATTCGTCATCTTCTTCGGCAACAACGGCTACATCAACCGCGTCCTCATGACGATTTTCGATCTCTCGAAGCCGCCGCTGCACATTCTCTACTCCCTCAAGGCTATCATCCTTGCCCACGGATTCTACAACTTTCCCATCGCACTGCGGGTGGTCTCATCCCTCTGGCAAAGCCTCCCGCCGACGCAGGAGTGGGCCGCCTCCACCCTCGGTGCGAAGGGATGGCGCCTCTTCCGCAGCATCACGCTTCCGCAGCTGCTGCCCTCCATCTACGCCGCCTCGGCTCTCATCTTCATGTTCTGCTTTACCAGCTTCGCCGTCATCCTCGTCCTCGGCGGTGGCCCGGATTTGACGACGGTGGAGGTGGAGATCTACCGGCTCGCGAGGATAAGCTTCGACCTGCACAGCGCCGCGGCGCTCTCGATCATCGCCCTCGTACTCACCCTCGCCGTCATGTACCTCTACATCCGACTGCAGAGCTCCTCCTCCTACCACCAGGCGGTGAGCGGAGGCGGAGAGGAGTCGCGGAGAAATCCCGTACGGCCGGCTCCGCTCTCGAGGCTCCTGATGAGCCTCTACGCGGCGGTGACCCTGCTCGTCATCGCCGGTCCCCTGGCCGCCGTCGTCATCCACTCCTTCCGAGAGCCGGTCAGCTGGTCCGGCGGGACCGTCTTCACGCTTAAGTGGTACGCCCAGATCCTCGGCTTCGGCTCGGGAGCGGGGGGCCGATTCTCTCAGGTTGCGGTGGAGGCGGTGAGCAACAGCGTCGCCATCGGCATTCTCACCACTGCCGTTGCCGTTCCCGTCGGCACCGCCCTCAGCTACTTTACCGTGCGACACTCGCCCCGTTTCAGGCGCCTCATCGACACCCTCACCATGGCGCCGATGACCACCTCTTCGGTGGTGCTCGGTCTCGGCTATCTGCTGCTCTCCCGGACCTTCTCGCCGCCGGAGCAGCTCGCTCCCCTCTTCATCGTGGGGGCCCATGCGGTCATCTCCTACCCCTTCGTCGTGCGCACCGTCAGCTCGGTTCTGCGGAAGATAAGCCCCTCGCAGCGCTACGCGGCGATGCTCCTCGGCTCGCCGCCCGGCAGGGTCTTCCGCACCGTGGAGCTGCCGCTGATTACCCCGGCCCTCTTCGCCGGAGCAGCCTTTACCTTCGGCATCTCACTCGGCGAGATGAACGCCACCCTCGTCCTCTCCTCATCTACGACTACGATCCCGATCGCCATCTACCGCCTGATCGGCTCGTACAACTTCTACGGAGCCTGCGCCCTCGGCACGGTCCTCGTGCTCGTCTCGCTCGGCTCTTTTCTCCTCCTCGATACCTACGCGGAAACGGAGTGGTAGCATGAAGAATTTGCGGTCCAAGGAGCCCCTCATATGGAACTGAAAACGGAAGGCCTGTACAGAGATTTCGACGGATTCATCTTCGACACCGACATCTCCGCATCGGAGGGAGAGCTCGTCTGTCTTTTAGGCCCCTCAGGATGCGGAAAGACCACCGCCCTGAGGATGATCGCCGGGATCACCCTGCCCGAGGAAGGGCGAATCTACCTCGACGGCCGTGACATTACCCGTCTTCCTCCGTGGAAGCGCAACATCGGCCTCGTGTTTCAGGATTACGCCCTCTTTCCCCACCTGAGTGTCTTCGAGAACATCGCCTACGGCCTCCGTACACACAGGTGGAAAGATTCCGACATACGTGAGCGGGTGGAGGAGCTGATGGAGCTCGTGCACCTGCCCGACTATGCCCACCGTAAGCCGGCCTCCCTCAGCGGAGGCGAGCAGCAGCGGGTGGCCTTGGGGCGAGCCCTCGCCCCCTACCCCTCGCTTCTCCTGCTCGACGAACCGCTGTCGGCCCTCGACGCCCAGCTGCGCAAGCGGCTGCGCCGCGAGATTCGTTCCATTCAACGGAGGCTCGGCCTGACCACGATCTATGTGACCCACGACCAGGAGGAGGCGCTGACGATGAGCGACCGCATCATCCTCATGCGCGAAGGAAGAGTCGAGCAGAGCGGCAGCCCCCGAGAGATGTACCGCAATCCCTCAGGCATTTTCGCCGCCCGATTTCTCGGCAACTCGAACCTCATTCCGCCGCAGGGGGGAGCGTCCTCGGAAGAGGGAGTACTCTTCTTCCGCCCCGAGGACACCTTATTGAGCCTAGAGCCACCGAAGGATGCGTCCGAGCACCTCTCGTTTCACCTGCCCATCCGCTATTTCGAGTTTCTCGGGTCCCACTACATCGCCGAGGGAGAATTGCCGCAAGCTCCGGGTGAGACGGGGGGTGAGACAGGGAGCGAGACGAAGGGCGATTCGGGGAACCATTCGGGGGTCGATTCGGATCCGGGCTCGGCTGTGGTTTCGGGTTCAAATGCGGAGGCGGTGACCATTCGCGCAACCGCCTCGGAACGCATTGCAGAGCCCGGAGATCGGGCTTACTTCTCCGTCCGCAGGGAACGCACTCGCATGTTGAGGCCTTAACCGCCTTCAACTCCCGGAGAAGAAAAAGAAGAGGACCTGAATTCCGCCGATGAGAAAGCCCAGGACGGCGCCGAAGGCCGAAATCCAGCGCAGATGATCGCGTATGACCTGCAGGATCAGGTCCTCCACCTTCTCGATATCCAGGCTGTCGATCTTCTCCACCACAAGGCTGTGTACATCGACGCTCTCGAGGATCATGGGGACCTGTTCGTACAGCACCCGCAAGAAGAAACGGGTAGCCTCGGTCTCGAGTTTGTCTCTGTCCTCGTCGGAGAGCCCGAGGATCTCGGCTATGCTCTTCTCGCCTTTCGATGAGATCTCCCCTGCCATCGACTGCAGCAGACTCCAGACCTGTGGATACTCTTCCGGGGACCCGGAGGTAGACCCGGCGGAATCTGAAGCGATCATTCCCACCACCCAATCGGCGACGGTGGAGGAGACAGTTTCCGTGTCTATACCGGTAAAACGGTACATCGCGGTGCCGAGCTGCTCGTCGGCAACCCTTCTGAAGAAGGACTCTCCCATGTTGTGCAGCACCTCGGTGCCCCTCTCCGAGCTAAGCCAGTCGAAGAGTGAGTCGAGAGCCGAGGAGGCGTCCTCGATCATGTCGCCTTTCCAGGCCTCCTTCAACTCTGCGGCGCTCTTCTTCGAAACGTTCCGCAGCCACTCTCTCAACATGTCGATGAGCCGCTTCCGCGTCTCGTAGTCCCAGCCGGCCCGTTCGAGCTGCTCGAGCACGTCGTCCACCACCACATCCATGCGCTCATCGAGCGTGCGGTCGTACTGTCCGGCGAGCACGAAGAAGCGCTGGAAGTTGCTCAGCTTGTCGAGAATCCTCTGGAGTATGACTTTTCCCCGGAGCTCGAGCTGCCGGTGAACGGTAGGGGATTCCAGGTAATCGAGAAAGGCCTGAAAGAGCGAGGGATAGAGGTGTTCGAGGATGTTGCCGATGCCCTCGATGATGGGCGGGGAGAGAAAGCTCGAGAACTTACGCTCCTCGCTTATCTGGTTGCGCAGCCACAGCCGGAAATTGAGCTTGACGGGCTCGCGCATCCGCTCGAGCCTCTCGGGAGAGATAAGAGAGAGCACCTTCTCCCCCTCCTTGCCGAGTACTCTGTCGACGCGAAGACGGCATATGGACTGCATCGAGTACACGACCGTTCTGTGGATACTCTTATTGAAGCCTTCCGTATGAAAGAAGTCGACGAGGACCTGCGTCACAAGAGTCTCCGCAGTGCTCTTCTGCCTACTCGTGTGGCCGGCTGCCTCCGCGGTTTTTTCCGCGCCCACCGTTGCTCCGGAGGAGTCCTCCGACTGTAGCTCGGCCGTTTCGAGCCGGGGGAGCTTCAGCTTCTCCGGCAATTTTCTCGTGGGCGAGTAGAGCAGCAGATCCATCAGCTCACCAAACTTGCGCTCTATAGTCGCAACGAAGGCCGGGGAAGAGAGCTGACCCCTGACTGCATCTTCGGTGATGAGGTCCCGCGAGACCATCACTCCTATGCTCTCCGAGAGGGTGTGACGCTGACGCGGGATAATACCCGGCGTGAGCGGCATCCGCAGCCCCAGCAACCGCTTCTCGTTCAGCGGCCGAAAGAGCATTCGTATCGCGATTACGTTGGTTACATATCCTATTACCGCACCGATCAACGGCGGCACGATCCATCTCAAAACCGCGAGATCAGCAATGGAGATACTCATGATGCTAAACCTTACCACGTATTTTGTCGGAGGGAAACTAGTCTCCCTCAGCGATCAGCAATTCTGAATCGCTGAGTCTCCCTAAAAATCGTATTCAACTCTAATCAAATTATTTGACTTTGCTTTGCTCTTTTCTTATACTAGTTACAAATGCTTTCAATAACAAGGAGGAAAAGCATAGTATGTCTGAACAAAGAAATGTATTTCAAGAAGGTCTCTACGTTGGGCTCGGGCTCGCGCTTCGCACCAAGGAAAGAATAGAGGAATTCGGAAAAAAGATCACCGAAGAGTACAATATGAACGAGGAAGAGGGAGAGAAGTTCGTAGACGACTTGATGAAGGAGTCCGAGGAAACCCAGACTCGATTAGACGAGATCATCGAGAAGCGTCTCGAGAAATACATGAAGGACGCGAATATCCCGAACAAGAAGGATATAGACAAGCTCTCGAAGAAGATCGATGACCTCGAGAAGAAGCTGGAACAGTAGGACACGGGGGAGTAAAACCTATTCTACTCAAACGAAAGAGTAAAAAAAAAGTATCCGCCCGTTACATAGAGATTATAGGGGTGGCGGCCCGGTATGGGCTTGCGGAGTTCATAAGTCATAACCCCTCCCTTCAGTGGCTGACACGTCCCTTCGGGAAGAAAAGGGGGAAGGCGCCGCAGATATTTACCATGAGCTTCGGCGAACGTCTCCGCGAGGCGTTCGTTGAGCTCGGCCCCACCTTTATCAAGTTCGGGCAGCTGCTCAGCGACCGCAAGGATATCCTGCCCATCCATGTGCTGAAAGAGCTCGAGAAGCTGCAGGACGAGGTCCCGCCCTTCCCCTACGAGCAGGCCAAAGAAATCGTGGAGAATAGGCTCGGACAGACGCTCGAAAGTGCATTTCTGCGCTTCGACAGCGAACCCGATGCCGCAGCTTCCTTGGCACAGGTGCACCGGGCTATGCTGCCGACCGGAAAACCCGTGGCGGTGAAGATCAAGAGACCGGGTATCGACGAACAGGTCGAAGCCGACATTCAAATAATGTATCACCTGGCCCACTTCATCGATAACAACACCTCATACTTTCAGGTCATAACCGCCGAAGAGATGGTGAAGGAGTTCGAGCGGCAGATGTTGACCGAGCTCGATTTCGTACAGGAGTTTCTCAGCCTCAAGAGATTCAAGGAGATATATCACAACGACAAGACGGTCATCGTTCCCACGCCGTACGAGGAGTACACGAGCCGGGACTTGCTCGTTATGGAGTACATTCACGGCAGGAAGGTCTCAGAGGTCATTGAGGACAGGGATTCTCGTTTCGATTTCAAACAGCTCAACCTCAACAATGCCGAGTTCATCCTGTCACAGCTCTTTATCAACGGCTATTTCCACGCCGACCCGCATCCGGGAAACTTCCTTGTCGTAGAGGGAAACATCATATGCTACATCGACTTCGGCATGGTCTTCAGTCTACGTCCCTACGAGCTCGAGAACCTCAACTACATGATGATAGGTCTCGCCAGGCTCGACCCCTCGCTCGTAGCCCGCTCTCTCTTGAGAATGGGCAATGCCGAAGGAAAGGTCGACCGTGACACCTTCGAGGCGGAGGTCCACGACTACATAGAGACCTATCTAAACAAGCCTCTCGAGTACATCGACGTGTCAATGGCACTCATATCGCTTCTGCAGATGGTCGTGAATTTCGGTGTCCATCTGCCGCCGCGCTTCATCTACGTGGCAAAGGTCATCGGCACGCTCCAGTCGACCGGCGCAGGACTGGACCCCGACTTCATGTTTATCGACTATCTGAGAGAGTATGCGCCGAAGATCTGGACGAATCAGCTCGCCTCGAGAAGAGCCGGGAACAAGGCCATCGCCTCGGGGCTCAACTGGTCGGAGATGGTACTACAGACACCCGAGCTGTTTCACGATCTTCGCCGGCTGATCAAGGATCGAAAGTTTACCGTACGATCGCCCCAGGTAGACGAGATTCGGGAGACTTACGACAAGGTTGGATTTCGGCTCGTATTCGGTCTCGTCCTCTCTGCTCTGCTGATCAGCTCTTCGCTGATCGTACTTGCGGATATAGAGCCCCAGATCTACGGTATACCCATCTTCGGCATCATCGGGTACGGGGTCGGTGCGGTAATGGGAATCGGATTTCTTTTTGCGGGAATACGAAAGCTGTTTCGCTGGCACTACCACGAATAGGTAGAGAAATCTGTACGGCAGAAACTACTGCTCCTGCAGCTCCTGTGATGCAGTCTGTGCCTTTTTCTCGGATTCGTACAGCTCGATGTAGGCACCGAATACCCATCCTTGCAAGCCGTCGTACGCTACCTGGTACCAGTAGTCGTCCTTTCCTTCAACCCTCACCTTCGTCTCGTCCCTAGCGATAATCTCCAAGACGTTTCCCCTCCACAGCGTGGTGATGGCTCTGCTCTCGGTGGTTGCTCGATCGCGCAGTCGAAGATGGCTTCCGGTGATTACCGCCCAGCGGCTACGCACCGAGAGCACCTGTGTCTCCGGAAGTTCTATAGAGATATCATCCTTCTCCTGCCGGTTGCAGCCACCAAAGGAGAGGAGCAAAAAGAGACTGCAAAACGTGCAAATAAGACGAAACTTACTTGAAAAAACTCTCAAAACATAGGACCCTTTTAGAGTGATACGCAGAACTATACCATTTTTTATTTTTTTTGTCATAGCACTACTACAATTATCCGCCGAGCCGGGCATCGTCTCCATTTCTCTCCAGACCTCTCCCGAGACGGCGGTTAAAAAAGACCGGCGTTACAGCACCAAGGCCCAATTCGGTATTGCCGGCGAGTCCTATCTCTCGGTGGACATCCGTGACGCTGCGTTCGTACAGGCGGGCCTCGGCTACTGCTACTTCCGGCCCTCGGGGCCCGGTTCCGACTGGGTCATCTACCGCGGCTTCTCGAGCCTCTACTTCGGCGGCGGCTTCGGCTTCTACTTCGACAGGGCAAGACTGCTCGGCTTCATTCCTCTGGAGCCCGGGGTCGCCTTCCGAGGATTTGCAAACTACGCGAACTACAACTACACCGACATCTACTTCTTCTATCCGAGCGTGGAGATAGAGCCCTTTACGACCGCCGGAAGAGTTTTCAGCGATCATCTCGAGTTCCGCATAGGCCTGCCCATGCGCTGGAATTTTCAACGTGATTTAACGTTATTCTATTCGGTCGGATTGTCTCTGAGCGGGGTGCTGTACTTTCCCTCGTTCTGATTATCGCGATTTTCGCCGATAATGATAGGTAGGAGTACACAGCAGTGTTAGCACTCATATCATTCTTCGTCATTCTCGTCGTAAGCCTCACCATCGTGCGAATTGCCGCGGTAATTCTGCAGCTCACCGGCATTGCCTTCGACTACGACAGCCTGCTCAACCTCTCGGGAGACTACGAGGTCATCACCATAAAGGTGAAGCGCGACAGCTGGCTCGCAGAGCGGGAGCTCATCGATCTGCGTCTCTCCGACGAGGGAGTCCTCGTCCTCGCCATACGGCGCGAGGACGGCTACTTCATCGGCTCGCCTCGGGGCGAAGAGTCCGTCGAAGGAGCGCCGCAGGGTGGAGACAAAGAAGAGGAAGAGCTTAGGACTCTTCGGCGGTAGGTAAAATTACATGGCCTTCTGGTGGTAAACGACCGAGGGTCGACAGGAGAGAATATGCAGGATTCAACGGAGAGACTAGGCGAATTATTGGTTCGAATGGGAGCGATGAGCCAGGAGCAGGTCGAAGCGGTGCTCGCCTATCAGAAGGAGCACCCCGACCAGCTCTTCGGCCAAATAGCCGTAAAGCTCGGCTTCATCACCGATGTGGTGTTGCAGAAGTATCTCTGAGAGTTGTTGCCCGCTTCGATTGAAGCTATACTATAAGGAGCGAGGCAGATATGCATACGAAACAGCCGCAAGAGCCGACAGCATGTTCAAATCTCTCCCCCCTCAACCGGGGTCTCGACCACCTACGCCGTGTGTTCTTACTCCGTGGACTTCTGCTCACCGGTCTCTTATTCGCTGTCTTATTGTTCACAGCCTGCGAGATCAATCCCAAGGCGCCGGACCGGTATGCGCTGATATACGGCGTGGCCGAATACGAGCCCGTTCCATCAAGTCTTAATCTCACATGGACCACGCGGGATGCGATCAGTCTCGCCGAGAAGCTCGACGACAAGGGGTACAAGGTGTACCTTCGTCTCGATAACGGCACCACGACGATTATCGACGATAAGACCATACAGGACTACGGCTTCGACACCGGTGACATCGGCGAGGCGAGCCTCGCGCAGATGGAGGCGGACATACAAAAAATCAAGAAGAAGGCGAACAAGAAGTCGATCGTCCTGTGGTACTACTCGGGCCACGGTTCTTCGAAATCGGACTACTTCGGAGAAGGCGCGCTGCCCGACAAGGGCGAAACATCCGAAAGCAACTCGGACGACGAGTGGCTCATACCCTACAGCGGCAGCGGCTACGATGACCTCTCGGATTATAGCACCTGGGACAACATAGCGCTCAGCGACGACAGACTCGCCTCGCTCCTGCAGAAGCTTCCGTCGAAGAAGAACGTGCTCATCATCGACGCCTGCCTCTCCGGCGGCTTCATAGGCTCGTCGTACGATGCAGACACCGCACCGCAGGACTATTCGCAGTCCGACGATCAGGTGAACGATGTCTTCGGCGAGGCCTTTCGCAGCTACTTCTCCGACTCCTCGGCGGACTTCAGATGGAAGGACGGGGTGGCCATAACCGCATCGGGCGAGGACGAGTACTCCTACGAGGACGCGAGCTACAGCAGCGGCACTCCGTCGATCAAGCACGGCTTCTTCACCCTCGGTCTCCTGAAGGGCTTCTCCAAGGACAAGAACAACGACGGCTACATCTCGACGATGGAGCTGTACAGGTCGGCGAGGGGATACGTAGAGAGGAAGTTCAACGACCTCTACACCGATCCCACCGACTACCTTCCCCGCATCTCGGGCGGCTCTGTTGATTATGTCCTCTTCGAGGCCGACTGACCGGAAGCCGCCGCCCGGACTTGCGTCGACGCAAGTTTAAATTAATACTATATTTCAAGGTATGA
>CAYFVU010000040.1:0-5894 GCA_964346645.1 uncultured Spirochaetaceae bacterium
AAAAGCCGGCCTAACTGCCGGCTCTTTGGGATCACGTGGGCACTCTTACATGCCGCAAACGGATCTCACTCTTCACTAATGATAGAAAATTGTTTTATCTCGCCGGTTTTTCACCGGCATACTCCGTAAGGTGGTTCCATGATCTGCCCCCTTCATGCGAAAGGTTTTGAAGTAATCTCTATCCTCCTTACAATTTTAAATGTAGTTCAGCCCATACAGGAAGTCAAGGTTCGCAGCCATTTTTTTAGGATTTTTTCAGCTCAGCCTTCACCCGTTCGGCGAGGTCCTGCGGGAGTCCGATCTTCTCCGAGATCTCTTCGGCCGCTGCCTCCGCGATTGATTGGACTGAGCCGAAGGTCTCGAGCAGTTTCTTGCTCCGCTTCGGGCCGATCCCCGGTATCCCCTCGAGGCTGCCGAGTCTGATCTCCTTCTGCCGAAGACTCCTATTGAAGGAAGTGGCAAAACGGTGGGTCTCATCGCGCACCGCCTGCAGGACTCGCAGCCCCTCTCTCCCCTCGGGAATGATCACCGGATCGCTTCGCTCCGGCAGAAAGATCTCCTCGTTCCTCTTGGCGAGTCCGACGACGGGAATATCGTCGAGCCCGATCCCCAAGAGAATCTCTTTCGCCGCGTTCACCTGGCCCTTGCCTCCGTCTATGACCACGAGGTCGGGTCTCTCGAGCCCCTCATTGAGTATCCTGGTGTACCGACGGGCTACCGCCTCGCGAATCGCCTCGTAGTCGTCGATCTCGCCCTCGAGGCTCTTGATATGAAAGCGTCGGTACTTCTTCTTGTCGGGGTTGCCGTTGTAGAAGGAGACGAGGCTCGCCACCGGATGCGTGCCCGAGAGCTGGGAGATGTCGAAGCCCTCGATGCGCCGGGGAAGCTTCTTGAGGGAGAGCACCTCCTTCAGTTCTTCGAGGCCCGGAATGTGGGCAACGGCGCGGAGCCTCCGCTCGACATCCTGCTTGGCATTCTCCCTCGCCATCTTCATGATGCGGATATCCCTGCCCTCCTCGGGCATCCGCACACGCACCTCTGCCCCGTGCTCTTCGCGGAAGTAGCGTTCGACGAGCTCTGTGTGGACCTGAAGGGATGTGTAGATGGTCTCAGGAAACTTTCTCGTCTCGTCGTAGTAGCGGAAGAAGAACTCGGAGAAGGCTTCGTCTTCGGAGCCGAAGGACTCGGCCCGAAAGAGGTCGCGCCCGACCATCTTGCCGTCCCGTATTTGAAAGACGACAAAGCTGCAGAGGGTGTCCTCGCGTTCGCAGGCCACGTAGTCGCGTGCCTCCTCGGAGAAATCGACCACCTCTCGAGACTCACCGACCCACTTCACCGTCTCTATGGTGTCCCGCAGCTCGGCGGCCCGTTCGAAATTGAGCTCGACCGCCGCCTGCTCCATCTGCTGCCTCAGATCCGCAACCAGGCTCTCGATCTCGCCGGAGAGGAGCTTGCGCGCCGCATCCACATCTCTGCGGTACTCCTCTGCGCTCACTGCGTCGATGCAGGGCGCCCGGCAACGGCCTATGTGGTAGTAGAGACAGGGATGCTCCCGCTTCTTCAACTTTCCCTTGCACTTGCGCAGAGGAAAGAGCTTCTCTATGAGCTCGAGATAGGCATCGATCTTGTGGACATCGGTGTACGGACCGAAATACTCGGAGCCGTCCTGTATAATGCGGCGGGTACGAAATATCCTCGGATACTCGTCCGCGGTGATCCGGATAACCGGATAGGACTTCCCGTCCTTGAGGTTGATGTTGTACTTCGGATTCCACTTCTTTATGAGGTTGTTCTCGAGGAGCAGCGCCTCGTACTCGTTCTTGGTAATGATGTACTCGATATCCTGGATCTTGCTCACCAGGACCTGCGTCTTCACACTCCTGTTTCCGGTAAAGTAGGAGGAGACCCGCTTCTTCAGATCCTTCGCCTTCCCCACGTATATGACCGAATCCGAGGAGGATTTCATGATATAGACACCGGGCTTCCCTGGAAATTTGTGTACCGTCTCTTTAAAGGCTTCGTACATGCTGTTTAAAGCATACTCACCGAGGCAGGAGGTGACAAGCGCAGGCGGCACTTTTCTAAGACCCCATTTATGTCGATAATGGGAAAGATGAAAGGCAGTTTTCACCCCGTGCTCATATGTATGCTTCTTTTTCCCACACCTCTCTCCGCGGTAGAGACCATCCGTCTCGGAGGCGAGGCGGGCTGGAGCAACCTCGACCGGATCGATGCGGTAACTCTTGCGGAGGGAAGGGGAGGATACAGGGAGCTCGTGCTCCGGGAGCAGTCCTACGATACCCGAAACGAAGGACTCGACATGCTGCTCCACTTCGATGGGGCCCCGTTTCACGACTCCGCCGGGTACTACCTGGTGGGAGAGGAACACGAGGCACAGTTCGTACGGTCGGGAAAGTTCGGAAGCGGGGCCGCCAAGTTCGAGAGAAAGGACGGCGGATTGACTCTCGAGCCGAAGGGCGAAACGAAGGCGCTCTTCGGAGAGTCGATGGTGGAACACAGCTTCTCCATCGAATTCTGGCTCTATCCGCTGCATCTCGGAGACGGCGAGGTAGTGCTCAGCTGGAAGGGCCGGAACGTGCTGAAAGATCGCCTCCACCTCCAGTCGATCCGTGCAGTCATCGAGAAGCGGGTACTGACATGGGATTTCTCCCGGATATTCTTCTCTTCCGGGTTCCGACCCCGGACGGTATCGATATCCGGCCGAGACAAGCTGATTCCGAGAGAGTGGCACCACCACCTCCTGACCTTCGACTCCCGCACCGGTCTGTTAGAGTACCTCGTCGACGGAGAACCGGAGGCGGTGCACTACGTCACCGACACGGGAGGTGAGGAGGGGACCGTACACCTCCCCTTCATCGGGAAGAGCTCCGATGAGCACCTCAGCCTCGGCACAGAGTACGATGGCAAGATAGACGAGTTGAGGATAACCCGCAGCCATGTCGAGGAGCCTCTGTTGCAACCCTTTGCCTATCGGAAGGGTGTCGCCACCACCGAGCTCATCGACCTCGAGACCTTCGGCAGCAGGCTGCTCTCCATTTCGGCGGAAACCGCCACTCCCCCGGAGACCGACATCTTCTTTTTCTACCGGATGTTCGACACGGTCGAGCAGTCCATCACTAATGAGATCCCTTGGATTCCCTTCACCCCGGGACAAGAGCTTCCGGGAGAAGGAAGAGGACGCTACACACAGCTGAAGTTCGAGCTCTACCCGGACGGCGTCGGCACTGCGAGCCCCTCGCTCTCCTCACTCACCCTCTCCTTCGAGCCGAATCCTCCCCCCCTCTCTCCGAGCTACGTGAGGGCCAAGCCGGGAGACGGCAGGGTCTTTCTGCAGTGGAATCCCACGATCGAGGATGACACCGCAGGCTACCTCGTCTATTACGGCAGCAGACCCGGAGTATACCGCGGGGACGAAGCAGAGGCGGGAGAATCACCGATCGACGTCGGCGGAGCGACGGAAGCGGTCATAGACGGTCTGTCCAACGGGAAGGTCTACTACTTCTCCGTTGCGAGTTACGACAGCGCCGGAAAGAAGAACCGGAGTCCCCTCTCGGATGAGGTATCCGTGCGGCCGACTCCCTACGCAGAGGAAGAGTAGATGGATGTACGAGAAAAGATCGAATGGGCACAAAGGTCCCTCTCATTCTACGACTACGAGCAAGCCGAAAAATACGCCGTAGAGGCCCGAGAAGAGGCACCCGAGAATCCACAGGTCTACCTCATTCTCGGGAACATCTATACCAGGACGCAGCAGTACCGCAAGGCGGTCGAGGCCTACCTCAGGACGGTCGAGCTCCTCCCGGACAGCGCCGACGTGCACAACAATCTCGGCATCGCCTATCGGCAAACGGGGGATCTCTCCAAAGCCCTGCAGGCCTTCCAGCAAGCCTACAAGCTCGAACCGAAGAGTGCGGATATCTGTTACAACTTCGCCAATGCCTATAAGCAGGCGGGGAACGGTAAGAAGGCGAAGGAATTATACCGCAAAGCGATAAAGAACAATCCCGAGTATCCTCTCGCATACAATAATCTCGGAAACATACTTCACCAGGAGGGCAATCTCGACGAGGCGATTCGCCGGTACCGAAAGGGCCTCGAGTACGACGAGAACCACCCCTCGCTGCGCTACAACCTCGGGGTGGCGCTCGAATCGACGGGAGATGCCGAAAGCGCCGTTTCGGAGTACCAAAGGGCGCTCAAGAGCAAGCCGGGCTGGATCGAGGGGCTGAACAATCTCGGCGTAGCCCTGCAGAAAATCGGCAGGTACGAGGAGGCCGAGCGTGCCTTCAGAGACGTACTGAAGCTCGCGCCCGATCACCTGCAGGCGAACAACAACCTCGGTGTACTCTACTCCGACCAGAAGCGCTACGACGAGGCGGAGCAGTACTTCCGCACCGCTCTGTCCGCGGACCCGGAGTACCGGCACGCCGCCGTCAACATGGGCAAGATGCATGTAGAGTACGGCGACAAAGATGCGACCGTAAAGGAGCTCCAGGACCTGCTCGAGAAGGACCCGAACAACCTCGAGATCCGGGCCGATCTCTCCAGGCTCCTCATCTACACCGGCAAGTTCAGCGAGGCATCCCAGCAGATTCGCACACTCCTGCGGGAAAAACCGGAGGAGCCCGAGTACCTCACCCTTCTCGGCATCATGCGCCGCAAGACGGGCAACCGCGAGAAGGCGGTACCGCCGCTCAAAAAGGCCGGCAAGTCCGCCCCGGACTCCGAGGAGGCGGCCGTAGAGCTCGCCCGCACCTACAAGGAACTCGGTAACAGGAAACAGGCCATCGCGAGACTGAGCGAGTTCCTGCGCCGCAATCCGCTCTCCCTCGAGGCGAGTCTCGAGAAGGGCGGCCTCCTCGTCGAGACCGATGCACTGCAGGAGGCCCTCGAGCTCTACCAATCGCTGCACAACGAGTACCCGAAAGAGGAGGCGGTGCTGAGGGGCCTCGCCAACGTCTACCGGCTCCTCGACGATATGGAGAATGCGGTCAAGATCGCCGAAGAGCTCGTGAACCTGAACAGCGACACGGAGGATCTCGAAGATCTGCAGAAGCTCGAGGAGAATCTCAAGCTCTACGACAACCTGATGGAGGAATACGGCAGGGGACTCGACGAGAGATGGAAGGAGAACCTGAAAAAACTCATCCGCCCCGATGCGGAGGAGGAGGCGCCGAGCCATCAGGAGCACTACGACTCGGAGATCATTACCGATCTCGAGGGAGAGATGGTACCGATTATCGACGTCGGCGGTATAGAGCCGGTCATCGCCGTCAACGAGGAGGAGGAGACGCTCAACCTCTCCGACGAGGAGGAGGAGCTCATCATTCCCGACGACAAAGAGGAGGAGGAAGAGGTCTACACGGAACACATTTCCGATCACGACCAATCGGGATCTCAAGCCTCCGAACAGGCCCCGTATGGACAGCAACCGGAACAGCCTCAAACGGAGAAGTCTCAACCGCAACAGGAGACAGCCCAACAGCAACAGCAACAGCAGCCGCAGCAGACCCCACAGCAAGCCCCGCAGTCGCAAGCTCAGCAGCCTCAAGCAGCTCCGCCGCCTCCTCCCCAGTACCCACCGTATCCCCCGTATCCGAACTACCCTTCCTATCCGATGTACTCCCCACCGCCTCAGCAGCAGCCGGCCCCACCGCCGCCTCAACAGCCGCGGCAGGAGCCCCCCCAAGCTCCTCCGCAGAATCAAGAACCACCGAAAGAACAGGAGCCCGAAGAGCCGGTTGCCGAGGAGCCCGTCCCCGACGCGCAGGAGCCGGAAGAAGAACCAGAAGAGCGAGAGGACTCCGACACCCCCCTCTACCCCCAGGACGAAGAGACTCTCGACCCTGGAGAGGAGGCGCCCGAAGAGGAAA